>JAABQR010000155.1 GCA_011391345.1 Methanobacteriota archaeon
AACGAGCAGACCAGGTGCTTGGCGTACATGCCCGGATGGTCCTGCCTGAAGTCCTTGTAGAGCAGCTTGACGAGGGCATTCCTAGACGTGGCCCTGGCCTGCAGGCCCGCCCTGACCGCTCGGTTGACTGCGAGCCTGAAGTCCTCCATGAGCAGCTTCGCCTCGGAAGGGAGCTCGCCGTCGATCCGGAAGACCACCGCTTTATATAGCATCCAAGATGGCCGGAGGACATCTGGCATATGCGTACTTCCGACTACATGTACACTGCGCGAGAATGCTCGGGCCCCATCCTTGGCCGCTCGCCTTGCGCCTGCCAGCCAATCCCGGAAAGCCCCATCACCCGATGACTATACAGAACATGGGACTAGAAACCGTTAATATCCAGCTGTCGCCATGTCGCAGCAAGGGACACCGTAGCCCCGTAGTGTAGAGGACAATCATGCGGGCCTTTGGAGCCTGTGACGGAGGTTCGAATCCTCCCGGGGCTACTCCTCCTTTCTACTGTGGGACCATCTCGCAACCATCTGGAACAGCTTCGCGACGATGACGAGCACCACGACCCATGACATGACTATCAGGAAGAATCCCTCAGCCACGAACCCACCGTCGACGGCCTCGAGCAGGAACATACCCGTGAGTGTCGCGAGCACACCGAACACGACGCCCCAGATGACCATGGTGCGGTCTACCTTGATCCTCGCCATGGCTCACCATCTGTCCCTGTGCACGAGCTTCTCGTTCGGCAGCCGCTTCCTCTTCATCCCCTTCTCCGCCGGGTATCCGACTGGCACGATGGCCACAGGTCTCACATGGGCCGGAGTGCCGAGGGCGACCGCCGCCTTCGTCTCATCGAAGGCACCCACCCAGACGCTCCCGATGCCTTTGCTATGCATGAACAATGAGAAGTTCTGTATCGCTGCCGCCACGTCCTGGAGACAGTAGAGGTCCCTCCCCCTCTGGTCGTAATGGGCGATTCTCTCGAGGTTCGCGCAGAAGACGACGACCACGGGCGCTGTGCGGATGTACTCCTGGCCATACGCGACGTGCATGAGCGCTTTCTTGACCTTGGCGTCCCTCACAACGATGAAATCCCTCGCCTGGAGGTTGCCTGCTGATGGTGCGAGGTTCGCCAGCCTCAGTCCTTCGTCTATGATGTCGTCATCCACCGGGTCTGGTTTGAACACCCGCACGCTCGTCCTCCCTTCGATGCACGCAATGATGTCCATCGTATCCTTCCAGCATGACATGTACGGATACCTCTAAGTATCTTTCACGACGTGGTCGAGCGGGAGCGCATGTCGACGAAGGAAGTCAGCACCGTCAGATGCAATCTCACGATCACGTTCCGTTCCGCTGCCGAGGCGGAGACGGTTCACAGGTCGGTCGAGCTGGATAACGATGGTTACCTCGAGACGAAGGTCGAGGGCCAGACGATTGTCGCTCGTATCGAGGCCGACTCCCTGAAGAGTCTCCTGCACACGCTGGACGATTTCCTCGCATGTGCGGTCGTCGCCGACAAGATAGTGTCGAAGAAGGACTAGTCCTCCGCGGTCTCCTTGACCCTGACAGCGATTCCGCGCTTGAACGCCAGCATCTCACCCTTGACCATGAGTGCCCTGCCAACTGCCGCCAGCGCGCCTTTTGTGTTCACGACCAGGACCGAGTCCCCGGGTCTGATGTCTGGGTCGCAGTCGACGACGAACTTCGCGAACACGTTGTTCCCCTTCGCGGCGAATTCCGCAGGCTCGTCTTGTATGATGACTCTCATCGCGTGGGGCGGCAGCACAACCATCAGCATCCTCGCGCCCTCCATCTTGGGCGTGAGGCGCCCGTCGTGGGCCCTCATGGAGAACGCGTGCACCCCGTCTATGATGATGTTCCGTATCTTGCCCGTGTTCCTCGACTTGACGAACTCGACCTTCCTGCCGTCCAGGATATCCGCGGCCCCTCTCCCGAACTGCATGTCCAGGACCGCCCTCGCCCTGAGGAGGTCCAGGTCGTGCCGTGACTTGCCTGGGACGACATCCTTGAGGAACTCGAGGGTCTCGTCGCCCTCCCACATGACCGCCAGGGGATACCCGTGGGTGTGCGCATGACGTTCCATCGTCTTCCGGACACTCTCCGCCACTTCATGGTCCAGATGGTCGGGGATGACCGACTGCGCGATCGGGTAGAGCTCGTCGAGCTCTATCGGTGCTGGGCCGAAGAACGAGGCCACCAGGAAGTCGGCGTCGACCTCCTGAGATATCTTCGCAATCTCCCCCGCATATCCTCTCGAATACGGTTTGGGACCCTCCTCGAAACCGACCAGGACCTTCGACCCCGGTCTTCTGTATCTGGAGAAGAACCTCTCCCTGTACATCTTGACGACTGGCCTGTCGTAGCTCTCGGGCCCGCAGTAGAAGAACGCTCCCCTCCTGCTGACAGGCTCGAAGCCCTCCAGGTACTCTCCGTGCTTCTTGAGCACCTTGAGGACCGCGAGCAGGGCGGGATGCGCCCTCGCCCTCATCTCGACCATCTCCCAGATAGAGCCCTCGTGGATGGCGTTCCTGACCTTCCGGAGTTCCTTCAGGCTCGTGAACAGGTTGTGCTCTGCGATCGTCCTCGTGCGCTCCGCCACGGACATGGCGACGAGCTCCTTGACGGAGGTCGAGCTGCAGGCTGGGCAGTCGCATGCGAGGTCGTGCAGGTCCCTGAGGAATTTTGTTCCGGTGGGGTACATGAACCGTTCCTCCCTAGCGTACTTGGCATAGGATGCCGAGTCGAATAGGTCGCACCCTAGCAGGACTGCGAACGGGAACATCATCGGGTGACCAGCGCCGAACAGGTGAACGGGCCGGGACGGGTCCAGTCCCTTTTTGGAGGCGATGATGACTTCGGCGATGTCGGCGAACCTGTAGTTCTCGAGCAACGGCACGACGCCTCCGATGGGGTGCACGTCGAATGCCATGGTCGATAGCCTCTCGGCGCACTCGCGCCTCAGCTCTGGGTACACGCCTCCCTGGACGGTCCCCGCGAGAAGCATGTCCCCCTTGAGTGGCACCGACTCCTCGGCCCTGTGGAGCGTCTCCTCGGTCGCCTTCCTGGTCTGCTCCTCTGTCCAATCCGGCTCGGAGAACACATCGAGGATCGTGCCTATGTCCGATCCGATGTCCCTCTGGAATTCTACGATCTCCTTGTGGCCGACGCCCACCTTGCCATAGACGTAGCTCTGGAACGTGCCGCTGTCCGTCATGACAGGACCGTCGAAGTCCAGCAGTCTGTGCAGCCCGCCACTGAGCGCCTTCTCCCTCAGGGCCTCGTCGGTCTTGATGATGTACGAGTTGGTGATCAGTATCTGGACCTTGAACCGCTCCCTCATCACCCTCGGAGTGATCGTGAGCTGGTTCGGGTTGACTACGGGCAGGAGGGCCGGTGTGGTGACACTGCCATGCCTGGTCCGGAGCTCGCATATCCTGGCCAGGCCGTCCCTTTCCTTCAGTTCGAACATGCAGCATGATGTAACGCCTGGTGGCTAATTATGGTTTCAGCCCGTCCTTTCCAAAAAGTCATTAAGCCCGGTCCGCCTTCTGCTCGTCCGGAGCATTGGGATGAGTCTCCTCCAGGTATTGGCCGGGCTGGCGATTGTGTTCTTCTTGCCAGGGTACACGCTCGTGTGCCTCTTGTTCCCGCGCAAGGGTGAACTCGACCCCGAGTATGATGTCGTGTACAGAGTCGCGCTGGGCATGGGTCTGAGCATCGTCATAGCGATATTCGTCGGGTTCGCCCTCAACGCTATCAGCACCGAGGAACAGGGGTATGTGTCCGCAGGTCCGCTGTGGGCCTCGCTACTGTCGATAACGGGGCTCTTCTTCCTTGGCGGATGGTTCTTGGGAGCGTATCCGTGGATGGGTATTCTCCATCCGAAGCTGTACAGGGACCCGCCACCGAGGAAGGTCGCGGGCATGAAGCTCATGCCGGTCGCGAAGGGCAGGGAGGCCGAGAGGTTCCTGGTCGAGCGGGACCAGCTACTCAGGGACATCGACAAGTTCGCAGCCCGCTCGTCGACTTCAAATCCTAACAAGCAGCTGTACTACCGCAGGAGGATCGAGCAGGCTAGGACGCGCGTCGAGCAGGTGAATGGCCTGCTGGCGCGTCTGGAGGAGGAGCGCTGAGATGTCCGTGAGGAAAGGCGAGATGGAGTACAAGCTCGTCGTCGTCGTCAGGGAGGACCTGAAGATGTCCGGGGGCAAGCTCGCGGTCCAGGTGGCCCACGCGGCAGTATCGTGCGCCATCCAGGCGAAGGCCCGGAAGACCGAGTGGTTCTCGTCGTGGTATCGGGAGGGCCAGAGGAAGGTCGTCGTCAGGGCGAAGTGCCTGGAGGACCTCATCGCGCTCAAGGACAGGGCTTCGAGGGCGGGCATCCCGAACGAGCTGATCACGGATGCCGGCCTGACGGAGTTGCCTCCGAACACGACCACATGCCTTGGCATCGGTCCCGCGCCCCAGTCGCACATAGACCCGATCACGGGCGCCCTGCCGCTGGCGTGAGATGCGATGAAGGACCAGGTAAGGGTTCTGGGCATAGACGATTCCCCGTTCGAGTTCGGCGACCGGAGGTCGCTAGTCGTTGGGGCGCTGGTACGCACCCCCAGCTACCTCGAGGCCGTCATGAGGACCGATGTCGAGGTCGACGGGTGCGACTCCACAGATCGGCTCGTCGAGATGGTCATGTGCTCACGGTACAGGGAGCAGGTCAAGTTGGTGCTCGTCGATGGCATCGCGCTCGCGGGATTCAACATTATAGATATGGGATCGTTCCACGAGCGCACGGGGATTCCAGTCGCGACCGTGACCAGGGATGAACCTGACATGGCGGAGATCGAGGCGGCTCTTAGGAAGCACTTCGACGATTGGGCGAGGCGTCTGTCGCTCGTGCAACGCGTGCCCCTGAGGCCTCTGGATACAGGTCATAAGCCCCTCCAGGCATCCGTGGTCGGGATGGACTGGGACGAGTTCGTCCAGCTTGTGAAGGCGACGACCGTGAGGGGAGCGGTTCCAGAGCCTGTCCGGATCGCCCACCTCGTGTCCGCTGCCATGGTGAAGGGTGAGTCCAGGGGCCGGTCATAGCACTGGTATCATACGGGACAAACTCATAATATCGAGTTCGGCCTGCGGTCAATACTGAGAGGAGACGATGATAAGGAACCTCTTCACGAAGCATGAGCACAGGGTCCTCGCGGGGATGACCACGCAGCAGGCCGCTCAGGGCGCTGCGTGGTATTGGCGCTCGAGGCAGTTCGGGATCAACTTCACGTCGACCTACGCGCTCACAGGCGTCCAGTACTACTCGAAACTTGGCCTCAGGCAGCGGGTGTCCGTCGTCTCCTTTGAGATGGGCCAGGGCGTGGGCGTCGAGGTCGACTTCTCCGCCGAGCTCACCGACGAAGGGGCCGTGGTTGGTGCCGTGGGCGCGATATTGGTGCTCCCCGTCGCCGTCGCTGTCGGAGCGGTCTCATACTTCGAGTACGAGAACGACGCCAACAGGATGCTGTTCGACTTCTGGACATATATGTCATCATATTCGTCGGACTTTCAGCCTCCTGCAGAGCCGTCCCAGGTGCCGGCATGGGCCCAGGGCCAGCGACCACTGTCAACGCCCGCCCCTGCACCGACTTCAGAGGCGGTGCCGCGGTGCCCGAATTGCAGGGCTTCCGTCGAGCCTGATTCGAGATACTGCAAGCATTGCGGAACGAGGCTCTGAGGGCGTTTGCGACATGCTGGCCTGGCCACCGGTATAACCGCAAGTTTTAATAGGAAGACGGTTTTGTAGGGCTTACCTTCGTCAAAAAGGTGAAATTGGTGCCGAGAGGACTGTATACAGCCAGGAAGCTCAAAGGAGACAGGCAGAAGTTCCGGTGGAGCGACCGGTACTACAAGCGCAGAGCGCTGGAGCTCAAGGAGAAATCAGACCCACTCGAGGGCTCGGCCCAGGCGAGAGGGGTCGTCCTTGAGAAAGTCGGGATCGAGGCGAAGCAGCCCAACTCGGCGATCAGGAAGTGCGTCAAGATCCAGCTCATCAAGAACGGCCGTCAGATCACCGCTTTCGCGGTCGGTGACGGCGCCATCAACTTCATCGACGAGCATGATGAGGTCCTCGTCGAGGGCATCGGTGGCAGGATGGGCAGGTCGTACGGCGACATACCCGGTGTCAGATTCAAGGTCATCCAGGTCAACAACGTCTCTCTGGACGAACTCGTCCGGGGCAGGAAGGAAA
>JAABQR010000156.1 GCA_011391345.1 Methanobacteriota archaeon
CCCGCTCGGCATCCTGCCTTTCTCCGTGGAACTGAACCCGGACGGTTCGAGGACGGTCTGGATGGCCCAGAAGAGACCGTTGTACTCGCGAGTCGATGAGATCACGGAGGTGGCGAGCGCCTTGGGCGTCGGGGCGGAATCGATCTTCCACAAGGAGTTCCCTCTCTCGAAGGTTTCAACAGGCATCCCTACGCTCCTCGTTCCGATGAGGTCCATGGACGCGCTCGAACGCGTGTCCCC
>JAABQR010000157.1 GCA_011391345.1 Methanobacteriota archaeon
GAAGAGCTGCTCCAGATGTTCAGGGAGCTCGAGGTTGCCGCTGCCGTCACGTACGCATGGGGCGGCTTCGACGAAGGGACGACGTTGCATGCTAGGTGCTTCCTTCCTTCTCCCGTGTTCCACGAGGACCCCGCGTCAGGCATGCCCGCGGGTGCGTTGGCGGCTTACCTGGTCGAGCACGACCTGATACCGAAGGAGAAGGCGGAGCACATGGTCATCGAGCAGGGTCACTTCATCGGACGGCCGTCCAGGATCCATGTGCGTGTCGAGAAGCGGGGTTCTTCAGTTCGCAAGGTGGAAGTGGGTGGATCCGTGCGCCAGTCTGTGAAAGGCAGGATATCGCTGCCTTGAGTCGCGGGTTCACACTAGCTTGCCGAACGCGACCGTTCCAGAGACCTTCTCTATCATGGCCTTCACCTGGGTTCCTTTCGCGGTCCCTGGGATGTATATCACGAACTCGGCCTTGCGGGCGATGCCGTCGCCCTTCTTGCCGACATCCTGGATGAAGAGGTCGTAGGTCTTACCCGCTTCGATGGCCTTCTGTTCCTCGGCCTTGACCGGCTTCCTGACATGTACCGGCCTGTGGGCGCCGCATGTCTCGCAGTGCAGGACCGATGTGCGCCCATCCTTCACCATGTGTGTGTCCGGGCTCTCGCACTCGGAGCAAAGCACGTACTCCTCGACGTAGTTGTTGATCCGCTCGACGATCTGGGTGGTGGCGACCTTGCCCTTGAAAACAACCCTCGGGCCCTCCATCGTCCCAGCGGTGCCGAGCTCCCTCAGAAGGAACCCCAGCAGGTGCTCCGGCTCTCGCCTGAGCGTGTCCACGATGTCGGCGAAGTTCCGGATGACCGTCGTCTTGCCCTCGACCATGACATCGGGGTCTGGCACCTTGAAACGGTCGTGCGACTCCAGCTTCTGCGGGAGCTTCTTCTTCGCCCTGGCCAAGAGTGCCTCGTAGTCCGTCGATTCCTGGGCCGCCATCATGGTTCCATCGTGGATTTCCTAGTTAAAGCTATTGGGACGACCGACGCGTCCGGCCGCCTCTCCTCGTTGCGCTGGTCGATTCGACCCTGAGCGTGCCGCATGGAGGCATCCGCTTCGAAACGTTTATTCATGACCGTTCGCTATGAGTCGGTTGCCGATGGCCCAGCAAGGGTGAAACAACGACTACGAGGAGCTCCGCGTCCCCCCTCAGAGATTCGAAGCCCGCCGGCTCGCTGGAGCAGAGGCTCTCTCTCCTGGATATGTTCCCCTACAGGGTTTCGGTCGTGAGGGACGACCGTACCGTCGTTTATCTCAACCCTGCGCTCAGGGAGACATACGGCGACCTCGTGGGGAAGAAGTGCTTCGAGACGGCGCTCGCATCAGAGGAAATCTGCAGGAACTGCCCCGTCGCTCGTGGCATGGAGCGTTCCACATTCCCGTACACGAGGATTGTGAAGCTTCCCGGGGGCACGATCTGGGAGCTAACGGTCACCAGATACGAGGACGAGGAGACCTCGGAGGTGTTCTACTTCTCGTTCGAGCGTGATGTGACCGAGTCTGTCTCCAAGGAACATTTCCTGGGCAACCTGTACTCGTCCATGGATCAGATGGCCGAGGCCGTCATGGTGATGGACGTCAACGGCAACATGGTGTACATCAACAAGGCTTTCGAGGCACTCATGGGCATCTCGAAGGATGATGCGACGAAGTGTAGCACGTCTGGCACGACCGCTCTGCCAGCCGATTTCGATATCTCGCACGTGCTGAAGGAATCGCTGGAGGGCGGTTGGTCCGGTGATGTCACGGTCGGCGTCAAGAGCGGTCCCCCGACAATCGTTCACATAGATGCCACGCCCGTGAAGGATGGTCAGGGCCAGCCATTGGGCGTCGTCGGCGTGTTCAGGAACGTGACCAGGGAGAAGTCCGAGAAGGTCGAGCTCGAGAAGTACAAGTCGCAGCTCGAGAAGAAGATGGAGGCGCGGACGGCCGAGCTCGCGCGCAGGGTCAGCCAACTGACGACCATCAACAAGATCAGCCGGGTCGTGACATCAATACTCGACCCCGATGAACTCATGGCGGAGTTCGCCAAGTCCATAGCCGCTGGGTTCGGTTACCAGCATGTCGTCGTGATGGCCATGGACAAGGAGCGAAGCGAGCTGCAGTTCAGGGCAGGACATGGCTCGAAGATGCCCGAAGTGTCCAGGAACCTGAAGCTGAAACTGAAGGAGGGCATCATCGGCCACGCGGCGTTCTTCTCGGAGACGCTGGTGACGGGCGACGTGGAAGCTGACCCGAGATACATCACGAAGGGCATCCGGACCACCAAGTCCGAGCTCGCGATACCGATCCTGTTCAGGGGAGACCTCATCGGAGTCTTAGATATCCAGAGTGACATGAAGGATGCGTTCACGAGGAACGACGTCACGCTCCTCGAGATGCTCACCGACATACTCGCGACGGCGATTGTGAACGCTCGCACGTTCACCGAGTCGAAGGAGCGCGAGCACGCGTTGACGGTATTGGATAGGATCAGCAAGCAGATATCCTTCAGGCAGGAGCCCAGTGTCATCCTGGATCAGGTGGCTAGGGACGCCGCCGCGCTGCTCAAGGGGGAGAAGGCGATGGTCGGCCTCAGGGAGGACCTCACGGACAGGATGCAGTGGGTCGCATCGTACAATGTCGACAGGTCCGTGCTGGACAAGCTGGGACAGGGCCCCACGCAAGGCGTTACTGGCCGCGCACTCTCGAGGCTGAAGGCGGAAGTGGTCAATGACTACATGGCCGACCCGGATGCGATTCCAAAGGATGCGGAGGTATTCAAGATCAAATCCATCGTCTCGGCGCCGCTCATAATCGAAGGGCGGAGCATCGGGGTCGTGAACGTCTACAACCGGCTCGGGGACGGGAAGTTCAGCAGGAACGACTCCCTATTCCTGTCCTCGCTGGCCGACCATGCGGCGATAGCCCTCGAGACCTCGAACCTCATGACCTCGCTCAACCAGAGGGTGCGGTCGCAGCTCGCGCTCCTGGACATCGCGCTGTCCATGCAGAGGCAGATAGAGATCGGTGGCACGTACGAGTATGTCGCGGACAAGCTCAGGGAGGTCGTCTGGTACGATTCCATAACGTTCTACAGGATCGACCACGAGAACGGCACGTTGCTTCCAGTCCACGCTCGTGGTTCATACGCGGACCAGGTGATGTCCGAGATTTTCCCGGTGGGCGAGGGGATCACGGGACACGTGGCCAAGACCGGCAAGGCGGAGCTAGTGAATAACACAAACGCGGATGCCCGTGCTGCCCAGGTGGACGGCACGCCCGTCGAGCCAGAGGCGATCATGGCGATCCCCCTCAGGGGCAGGGAGCGGCTCATCGGCGTCCTGACGATCTACCGGGAGGGCGGCCGAACCTTCACCCCCGCCGATTTCGAGATCGTCCAGCTGTTCGCTAACCAGGCAGCGGTCGCCGTCGAGAACTCGGAGCTGTACTTGGCCGAGGAGAGGCTACTCGGGGAGAGCAGGACCAAGATGGCGCAGATGTCCCGCGTGCTGGAGCTCACCACGTCCGTCATGTACATGGACGACCTCGACAAGCTCCTGAACAACCTTGTGAGCGCCGTCGTAAACTCCTTCGATTTCAAGAGGGCCGCAGTCTCGCTCCTGGACCTGGGCAAGAACGTGTTCATCAACCGTGCCTTGGCCGGATTCCCCGAATGGGTCAGCCCCGGCAGGGTGGTCCCGGCCGAGAGGGTCCTCGAGGACATGAAGGATGAGTACAAGATAGGGGAGACCACGTACTACATCAAGTACGAGGACCAAGACTACGGCATCGAGGAGTTCGACTTCATCGCGCACCCCGAGCTGGCCAACGTGCCGCGGTCCGCGCCGGACTCATGGCACGAGCGAGACATCCTCTTATTCACGCTCAAGGACAGGAGCGGCCGTCTGAACGGCTACCTCCTCGTGGACGAGCCCAACGACCTCAAGATACCGACGACTGAGCAGATCGAGGTCCTGGAGGTGCTCGCGGGAATAGCGTCCATCGGTCTGGAGAACTCGGGACTGTACGAGAAGCAGGTGTTCGCTGTCAACGAGATAGCCCTGTTGAACGACCTCATGACCCACGACATCAACAACTTCAACCAGGGTATCATGGGCTACATCGAGCTGCTGCTCCAGGACAAGAGGCTCGACGAGGGACAGAAACGATACGCCGAGAAGGCCCTCGTGCAGGTCAGGAACAACGCGAGGGTGATCGACAACATCAGGAAGCTCGCCAAGGTCAGGTCCATGGCCGAGGACGACTTCACCGTCTGGGACATCCACTCACCGATCATGAGTGCGGTCCAGGCGGTCTCACGGCAGTCACCGGAGAAGACGATCCAGGTCGTGCCGACCATTGCCAAGGGCGCGCATTTCATCCGGGCCAACAACTACATCAACGACCTGTTCCTGAACGTGATATCGAACGCGGTCAAGTTCGACACCTCGAAGATGGTCAGGGTCGATGTCACGGTCGACGAGGTGAAGGACACCAGGGGCGACTTCTGGGTCGTCTCGGTCACGGACCGCGGCAGGGGCATCCCTGACGACAGGAAACGTACCGTTTTCGAGCGCTTCGCGACAGGCGCGACCGGGGTGAAAGGGTTCGGACTCGGCCTCTCGATCGTGGGCACCATAATCGAGAAGTTCCAGGGGAGGGTCTGGGTGGAGGACAGGGTCAGAGGGGATTTCACCAAGGGTGCCGTGTTCAAGGTCATGCTTCCGAAGGCAAGCCCGCAGGATGCCAAGGCCGCCGCGGCCGAGGCGTCTACTTCCTCTGCTTAGAGAATGCCAGCGCCGCCCTCACGAGCCCGAAGTGCATCGGGGCCGGCCTCTGGGGCCTCGACTTGAACTCGGGGTGGAACTGGGAGCCGACGAAGAACGGGTGGCCGTCGAGCTCCAGTATCTCCATCTTCTTGCCGTCCGGGGACCTGCCGGTGTACTTCAGTCCCTTCTCCTGGAGACGGTCGATGTAGTGCGGATTGACCTCGTACCTGTGCCTGTGCCGCTCCATGATGTCGAGGCCGTGGTACAGCTCCTCGGCCTTCGAGCCCTTCTCTATCAGAACCTGCTGCGCGCCCAGTCTCATGGAGCCGCCCATCTTCGTCACGTTCTTCTGCTCAGGGAGCAGGTCTATGACCGGATGGGATGTGTGCGGGTCGAACTCCGTGCTGTTCGCGTCGTGCATCTGGAGAACGTCCCTCGCGAATTCGACCGTGGCCAGCTGGAATCCCAGGCAGACGCCCAGGAAAGGCACCTTGTTCTCGCGGGCGTACTTCACCGCTTCGATCTTGCCTTCGACGCCCCTCGAGCCGAAGCCGCCTGGAATCAGTATCCCATCGGCTTCCTTGAGCATGCACCTGGACTCCTCCTTCTGGATGTCCTCGGCCTCCACCCTGAGGAAGTCGACGCAGGCGTCCAGCTCAGCTCCCGCGTGCGTCAGCGCCTCGTAGTGGCTCATGTACGAGTCGCGCTGGTCCATGTACTTGCCGACGAGAAGGATCTTGACCTTGTGCTTTGGCTCCATGACCTTGTTCAGGAAGCCCTTCCACTCAGTGAGCCCGTTCTTCGGGTTCCCCATGCCCATCCTCGCGAGGAGGTAGTCCGTCAGACCCTGCTCCTCGAGGAATATCGGGACCTGGTAGATCGACTTCGCGTCCGGGGCGCTGATGACCGCTTCGAGCGGCACATCGCAGAAGAGCGCGATCTTCCTCCTCGCGCCGTCGTCCAGGGGCCGCTCGCACCTGGCCACTATGACATCCGGCTGGATGCCTATCGATCTCAGCTCCCTCACAGAGTGCTGCGTCGGCTTCGTCTTCTGCTCCCTGAGCGCCCCGAGGGCCGGCACGAGGGTCGTGTGCACGAATATGACGTTCTGGTCGCCCATCTCCGAGTGCATCTGCCTCGCGGCCTCCAGGAATGAGGCCA
>JAABQR010000158.1 GCA_011391345.1 Methanobacteriota archaeon
GCTCCTGCAGCCAGGAGCGCGGCCACTGCGAGCATGAGTTTCTTCAGGAACTCGGGATCCGCGCCCAGGTTGTGCGCTGTCTCCTCACCCAACAGGAGAGCGTTCAGCTCGCGACCGTACAGGAAGATGACGAAACAGCCGAGCACGACGGGGAGCACAAGCGTCCAGACATATTCCCAGCGCGCGACCGCCAGAGAACCCAGCAGCCACGGTATGATCTGGTGGTAATCCTCCCCTGCGAAGTAGATGAGGAACGAGACCACGGCACCTAGGAACGATGCAACTGCCACGCCAGACAGAAGGAGCGTGTCGACATACACCCTGCCTCTGACCGTGCCCATCCAGTACACGACGAACACCGTGACGATCGCGGCGGCGAACGCGAGCGCTGGCGCAGCGAACGCCCCGACCGCAACTGTGAGGCCGAGCAGGCCGGCTGAGGCCGCACCGACGGCCGCCCCGGACGAGACTCCGACGATGAACGGGTCGGCCATCGGGTTCCTGAACACTGCCTGCATAGCGGTGCCGGCGCATGCGAGCGACGCACCCACTAAGCCTGCGAGCAGGACCCTCGGTATCCTGACGTCCCAGAACACGGAGGAGTAGTAGCTGGGCGCATCGCCGTCGAGACCCAGAATGGCATCGATTGCGTCGTCGAAGGATATCATCTCCGGGTCACCCGGGCCTATCGGACCGAGGGTGCCTATCAGTACCGCGACGAGCGCGGATGCGAAGAGCAGGATGGCCAGTGACGCGACGAAAAGGCCAGGGTTCCGCCTGAGATATGAGAATCGAGGCTGTTTCCCTGACCTGTTTGCCGCGCGTCCTGAGTCCAGATCCATCGCCCCGTCATCACTCGAACAGCTCGGGATGCAGGAGGGCTGCTAGCTGCTCCAACCCGTCTACGATCCGCGGTCCGTACCTGCTCACGAGGTTATCATCCATGGAGTAGATGCTCTCGCTGGACACGGCCGAAATCCCGTCCCAGCCAGGCCGCGAGGCAATCTCCTCCGCCGTCGTCGTGGTCATGTAACCGATTGTGTACACGATGATCTCAGGGTCCTGGGCGATGACGAACTCACTCGTGATCATCGGATACTCACTGCTCGTGTTCTCGGCGATGTTGACGCCGCCTGCGAGCGCGATCAGATCGTTCCCGAACGACCCTGGACCATATGTCCAGTACGGGTAATACTCAATGTACACGCGGGGCTTCACGACCCCATCCGCGAGAGTCTTCGCCTCAACGGCCCCGATCCTGTCCTCAAGGTTGTCTGCGAGCTCGTTGGCCTCTTCGACATGGCCAGTCAGGATCCCGACGAGCCTGATGTCCTTCATGACATCATCGAGGGTCCTTGTCGCGAGTATGACGAACGGGATACCGCGGTCCTCAAGAAGCTCCAACTGGGCCAGTGGTACTAGATCGCTCGAAACGACCAGGTCAGGCTGGAGTCCGATGATGACCTCGGTGCTCAAGGTGTACGACCCGACTTTGGTCAAGTTGGCGGCTTCTGCGGGGTAGTCGCTGTAGTCGTCTACGCCCACGACCAGATCCCCCGCTCCCACGGCGAAGAGTATCTCGGTCGGAGTAGGTGCCACGGACACTATCCTCTCGGGTATGTCATCGAGTCTGATCGTCCTTCCGTAGTCATCCACGAGTAGGACACCCTCGTCCGTCGATGACACACTGGTGCCTGCAATGTACCCGCCCGTGAATGCTACTACCGAGGTCACGACGACCGCGATTGCGACCCACATCATGTACGTCTTCCCTGTCTTCATCTGCATTTTCTCATCCATCCTATCGCTTCATGATCCCTTCTCTGATGATCGTGACACACCGGCGCCCTCGAAGGTCGCCATCTCGGACAGTATCTTACACGAGGCGTCGGCGACGCTGAATGCCAAGGCCGCGCCCGTCCCCTCGCCGAGCCTCATGCCAAGGTCAAGAACTGGTACCAGCCCCAGGTGCGCGAGCGCATGCGCGTGACCTGGTTCGACTGAGAGATGCGACGCGACCATGTAGTCGACCGACTTCGGGCACATGGTTCCCGCCACGAGAGCGGCGGAGCCGCTCACGAAGCCGTCGACGAACACGGGGACCTTCCGGAAGGCCCCTCCCAGTATGACCCCGGCCATGCCGCCGATCTCGAACCCTCCTACCTTCGCCAAGACATCAAGCCCGTCCCTCGGGTCGGGAGAGTTCGCGCGTATCGCCGACTCTATCACCGAGACCTTGGCGTTGAGCTTCGTGTCATCTATGCCCGTGCCTCTGCCAGTGACATCTCGGACTGGTTTCCCGGCAATCACTGACGTCACTGCACTCGCGGCCGTTGTGTTCCCTATGCCCATGTCGCCTATCGCAAGAGCGGTGAAGCCCTCGTCGACCGCCATCTCAGCGAGCTCGATGCCGGCTTCCACGCATCTCCGGGCCTCATCGGCGGTCATCGCAGGGCCCCGAGCCATGCTCCTGGTGCCCTTCCCGACCTTCCTGCAGATGACGCACGTGGGCCAGTCCTCGTCACAAGACACCCCCATGTCGACCACCCTGACCTCCGCCCCCACATGCCTTGCGAGGACATTGATGGCGGCACCACCATGGGCGAAGTTGAGGACCATCTGACGAGTCACTTCAGCAGGGTATGCACTCACGCCTTCCTGGGTGACGCCATGGTCCGCGGCCATCGTGAACACCACCTTCCTTCCGACTGACGGTTTGGATGTACCGTAGACGCCTGCGAGCCTGACCGAAAGCGCCTCGAGCTTCCCGAGGCTGCCCTGCGGCTTCGTGAGGATGTCCTGCAGCCTCTGAGCCTCCTCCTTCGCGCGCGCGTCGGCCCCGACGACCCCGGCTATGCAATCCTCTATCCGCCTCATGCGGCCCCTAAAGCAAGCTTAAAATATTTAAAGTCTATTTTACTCACACGCCGCCACGGGGGCGACCCGAGATGGATCCTGTCGAGTTGATTCGTAAGCACGGAGCGACGATGGACGACCTGGTCGATACCGCCTTCGAACTGTATGTGGGCGATGCCAAGGACGAAGCGGTCCAAGAGCTCAGGCGCAAATGCCTGAGACTCCTGGAGCGGAACCTGCAAGACCCGAACATCGCCCTGCTGCTCGAAGCGGCCTCGCATCTGGACGAGGTCCTTCAGTCCGACCCGAACTGCATCTTCCATGGGACCGAGGACCCCGAAGCTCTCGTAGCCGACGAACTCATAGGAATGTCCATAGCGGAGTACATAGGGGGAAAGCGCGCTCTGTTCAACTACGTGAGATATGACAGGGCCAAACCAGGCGTCCTGGCCAGGCTCCCTCCGTTCATGGACGACGCTGTCGGCGCCCTCGTGGCCGCGACCATGACCAGGCTCTTCGAGGAGTGACATGACCGCTGAGATGTTCGCGCTCCTGACGAGGATCAGGATACCAGGTGCCTCAATGGACCTGAGGAAGGCCGCGCGACAGCAGCACCTTTTCCCCCTCGTGGGGCTCGTGGCCGGGCTCATCGCAGCCCTAGCCGCTGTCCTTCTGGACGACCTGTTGGGGAACGGCATGGCGCTGGTCGCGGGCGGGGTCGTCCTGTGCCTGCTGTATCTCATCAACGGTATGCTCCACACCGAGGGATTGGCGGACTTCGCAGACGGTCTCATGGCCGGCGGGACGCAGGAGCAGAAGAGGGCCGCCATGAAGGATGTCCACTGCGGCGCGGGAGGAGTGTTCGCCATCGTCCTGTACATGGTCGTGTTCTACGGCCTCGTTGTCACTCTGTGCGAAAGAGCGTCGTCAGACATACCGACGTTGCTCCCGTGGTCCGTCACAGCGGCCGTTGGTTTCGTGATCGCGGAGATGTCCGGCAAACTGGCTGTCGTCACCGCGATATACATCGGACCGAGCTCGCACCTGGGCATGGGGTCGCTCTTCGTCCAGGAGTCGAGCCAAGCAACGATCCTGGTGGCGATCGGGATATCAGCCGTTGCCGCGGCCATCCTGACGGGGCTCTTGTTCCCGATCGTCCTCACGGGAGTTGTTGTCGGTGCATGGGTCGCCTTGAGGGCGCGCAAGGATCTTGGCGGTGTCTCTGGAGATGTCTTCGGGGCTGCGAACGAACTCGGAAGGCTCGTCGCGCTGTTCGGCTGGGTGTTGTTGCTTTGAAGGGGATCGTGATGGCCGGTGGCTCCGCCTCCAGGTTCGGCCGGAAGGTCGAGAAAGGAGTGCTCGAGGTCGGAGGAAGGACCCTCCTGGAACGAGCCACGTCTGCTCTCTCCGCCCCTGGGATCCACTCGGTGGTCGTAGCTGTCACGCACAGGACGCCCGAGACAGATAGACTTGCAGGGGATCTGGGGCTGGAGGTCATGATGACCACTGGGAAGGGCTACCACGAGGACACGCTGGAGCTCCTGAGAGATTACGGTCAGTATGTTGGTCTGAACGTCGACGTCCCGTTCGTGACCAGTGCCCATGTCACATCCATGATCGCATCTTCCACGACCAGGAGCGCGGCTGCGGTCGTGCCCCATGAACTCTCGTTCGTCCCCCCTGAACCTGGGTCCGTCATGATGGGTCCCGACGGACGGATGATGGTCTGGGTCGGGCTGAACATCGTTTCGGACGACGCTGACACAGGGTTGATTGTGATCGACGATGGGCTGCTGTGCGTCAACGTCAACGATGACGAGAGCCTCGGGCTGGCCGATCGCATCGCCCGCGAACGCGGGGTGTGAGCACTGAGTCTTGGACTCGGCATCGCGGCAGAGGAAAGGATTCGTTCCGCCTAGCCCTTCACGGCCTCCGCCATGCTGACATCCAAGATGTCCATGGCCTGTTCCAGGATCTCCGGGGGCATGACCATCGACGGGTGCATCCTTACGACGTTGTCATAGGTGCCGCAGGTCAGCAGCAGGAGGCCTCTCTTCAGCGCCGCCGCCTTGATGTCCTTCGTCTCCTTCACGGCGGGGGTCTTGGCCTTCGGGTCGCTGACTAGTTCGATTGCCATCATCGCACCCATCCCCCTGACGTCCCCGATGATTGGGAAACGCTTCTGCAGCTCCGTGAGCCTCCGGGTCATGTAGGCGTTGACCTTGGGGACGTTCTTGAGCGCCTTCTCGATGATTGGCCACTGTGCCAGGGCCGCGGAGCAAGCGACCGGGTTGCCGCCGAAGGTGCCGCCCAGGCCTCCGACCTGAGGGGCATCCATGATCTCCGGCTTGCCAGTGGTAGCCGAGACCGGGAACCCGCCCCCTATGCCCTTTCCGCTGACCAACATGTCGGGTTCGACGCCGGCCCAGTGCTCGACGCACCACATCCTGCCGGTCCTCCCGGCGCCGGTCTGTATCTCGTCGTCTATGTACACCGCCCCGTGCTTCTTGCAGATCTTGGTGATCTTCGCATAGAACTCCTTCGGCGGGACGATGAAGCCACCCTCGCCCGCGATCGGCTCACCTATGAGGCACGCGACCTTGTCCTGGAACTGCGGCTTCGACCATGTCTCGTCGATCTTGTCGGCGCACGCGACACCACAGGACGGGTAGGTCATGTTCAGATGGCACCGGTAGCAGTATGCGAACTCGACCTTGTAGGTCTCCGGGAGTGGCCCGAACCCTGCCTTGTACGGCATCTCCTTGGACGTGAGGGCCATAGCCATCATCGTCCTGCCATGGAAGGCATGGACGAACGAGAACGCCGCTGGCTTCTTCGTGTAGTGCCTCGAGATCTTGACCGAGTTCTCGACCGCTTCAGCGCCCGAGTTGTAGAGGACCGATTTCGACAGGCCTTTGCCGGGGGCCGTCTCCGCGAGCTTCTGGGCCAATCGGAGGTAGCTCTCGTAAGGGGTGACCTGGAAGCACAGGTGAAGGAACTTGTCCGCCTGGGCCTTGACAGCGGCCACGACCTCAGGAGGTCTGTTGCCCACGTTGTTCACGCCGATCCCGCTCCCCATGTCGATGAACACGTTGCCGTCTATGTCGTACAGGAGCGACCCTTCGGCCTTCTCGATGTACACAGGGGCGACGATGCCCACTCCCTTCGACAGGTACTTCTCCCTCATCTTGCCGAG
>JAABQR010000159.1 GCA_011391345.1 Methanobacteriota archaeon
GTCGTGCTCTACTATCCGCTCGGTCTGTATGCCTACAACGTCGAGAAATTCACCAACTACCCCGACTGGGTCACGAACCCAGGGATGACGCCTGGCACAATGTGGTTCTTCTTCGAGGTCACCCCCTCGGAAGACTGGGTCGACCCGATGCCGCCGGAGAACGTCTACGCCGGGGCGGACCAATCCTGCGTGGTGGGGGAGACACTATGGTTCACGGGCAGCGCGACGGACCCGGACGACCTCGAGGACACGCTGAACTGGACCTGGACCTTCACGGAGCCGGACGTAACCGAGAGCACGCTCTGGGGTAAGACGGTTAGCTACCAGTTCGACCAGGTCGGTGAGGTCGGCGTGATGCTGGTCGTCACGGACCCAGGAGGCCATTCCGGCGTGGACGATTTCACGGTCACGGTCTCTGAGATGAGCGAGGACATGGGCGTCCTCACAGGGCGCGTCGTCGACCAGGACTCCGAGCCGATACTGGGCGCGACCGTCACGGCCTGGAACTCCACGAGGTCCACAGCCGCGGACGGCAACTACTCCATGACGATTTATGCGGGCGAGTATGTCGTGAACGCCACCAAGACCGGCTACATGATGGACTCGGTCGACGCGGTCGTGGTCGCAGGCGAAACGACCTGGGCCAACCTGACGCTCACCCTGACATCAGGGACACTCGTCGTGAGGGTGCTGGACTCGGAGACGGGCGAGGCGATCGCCTCTGCGCTCGTGAACGCCACATACGGCTCGTTCTCGATCGAGTACGTGACGCAGCCCACGGGGAACGCGACCTTCATCAGCGTGGACGCCGGCACGGTCGAGGTAATCGTGTCCAAGTCTGGCTATGAGGATAACTCGACCGAGGCCACGATTACGGCGGGCGAGACGACGGTCGTCGTCGTCGAACTGACGCCGGAGCCGGAGGAGGAGGACAACAACACCCTCCTCATCGCCGCGGTAGTCATCGGCATACTCGCGGTCGTCGCGATAGCGGCTGTCGTCCTGATGAAGAAGCGCAAGGCCGGACAAGGAGGCCAGGACCTCCCGCCGCCCGACGAGCCTGCCCCGTAAGGGGGAGGCAGGTCGGAAACCCCCTTCGTCCCAAACCCCTTTCACAGCATATTCCGTCCGGATGGGGCCCTGCGGTCCGGAGTCGGCCGCGGGGGAGCGTGCCATCCGCTTGCGTCACAACGAAAGGAACGGTCAAAGGTGCAGACGATGCGGAACATGAGATGGATGATTGTCAGGAAGGCGGCCAATTCGTTCGTAACGATCCTCATGGTCGTCATCATGAACTTCTTCCTTTTCAGGGTCATACCCGGCGACCCCCTGATGAACCTCAGGGGTAACACCAGGGTCTCCGAGGAGTACAAGACGGAGTTCATCAAGGAGTTCGGGCTCGACCAGCCGATATACGTCCAGTTCGTCAAGTACATCGAGAATGTCTTCACGTTCGACTTCGGGAATGCGATAACCCAGCCCCTGACCCCGGCGATGGACATCATCATGTCGAACCTCCAGTGGACCCTGATACTCACGGGCACCTCCTCGATATTCATGGTCATCATCGGCATGTCCCTCGGTGTCCTCTCCGCTTGGAAGAGGGGGAGCCCGCTCGACACGGGCACCATGGCGTTCTCGCTGTTCTTCTATGCCATGCCGACCTTCTGGTTCGCCATGATGCTCATAGTCATCTTCGCGACGGGGCTGAACTGGTTCCCGTCCGCCAACGCGCTGACCCCGGGCACCTCGCTGGAATGGTCCCTCGAATCATTCAAGGACCTGTTGAACCACCTCGTCCTGCCCGCGATCAGCCTTACCATCGGGAGTATTGCCGCTTTCTCCGTGATCATGCGTGGTTCCCTCATCGACGTGATGACTGAGGAGTACATCACCACCGCGCGCGCGAAGGGCCTGAATGAGAGCCAGGTGCTGAAGAACCACGCCGTCCCCAACGCCATGCTCCCTATGGTCGCGCTCATCGCGATAGACCTGGCCTTCGTGGTGGGTGGAGCTTTCCAGACCGAGGTCGTCTTCAACTACCCGGGCATAGGGTGGCTCACGGTCGAGGCCACGTACGAGAAGGACTACCCACTTCTCGAAGGGTGCTTCTTCCTCATCGCCCTCGTGGTGGTCATCGCCAACCTGTTCGCGGACATCCTCCTGATATACATGGACCCTCGGGTCAAGATGGGGTGACTGGATGACAAGGATCGATGCAAACGGATCATCAATGTCAGCGTCGACGGTGCCGCCAGTCTCCAGGCTCGGCCGGGTGGGACGGACCATCGGCCTCTCGGAGCCCGCGCTGGAGAAGTTGCACCTGTTGGCGAAGGACTCTCGGACGACATGGAGACTCTTCAGGTCGAACAAGCTGGGCCTGACAGGCCTGGCCATACTGCTCGCCTTCGTGGTGATGGCTGTCCTGTCCGGCCCTCTCATGAGCGTGCTCGCGTACATAGGCGGTTGGGATCAGGCCTGGGGTCCTTTCGACATCGACCCATCAGCGGATAAGGAGGATGATCCGACCTCGGAGCACTGGCTCGGGACCGACACCTATAGGCAGGACATCCTCTCAAGGCTCATCTACGGGTCCAGGGTGTCGCTTCTCGTGGGCCTCGTCGCGACGGTGGTCTCCATGGGCCTCGGCGCCCTCGTGGGCCTCCTGAGCGGGTACTGGGGCGGCGTGAGGGACGAAGTGCTGATGAGGATAACGGATGTGTTCCTGGTCATACCGTGGATTGCGCTGATGATCGTGTTCGCGGCCGTCCTGCCGGGCGGGGCAAGCGTGGGCAAGGTCGTCTTCGTGATAGGCATCACGGGCTGGTCGAGCACCGCGAGGATCGTCCGCGCCCAGGTGTTCTCGCTCAAGGAGCGCGCGTTCATCGAGCGCGCACGCGCCATCGGCGCCGACGACCTCTACATCGTGCGCAAGCACATATTCCCCAACGTGTTCCCCCTCATGTTCGCCAACGCCATCCTGACCGTGGCGCTCTCGATCCTGTCGGAGAGCACGCTCAGCTTCATCGGCCTGGGCCCGGACTCCAGCAAGGTGGTCACATGGGGCAACATGCTCGAGGACGCTCAGCTCGCATATGCGATCGACCAGGGCCTGTACGCGTGGGTGGTGATTCCCGGGCTCATGATAGTGTTCGTGGTGCTGGGGTTCACCTTCGTGGGCTACGCCATGGACGAGATATTCAACCCGAAGCTGAGGAAGAGATAGCGAGCGAGCCTGCCATAGCTAGCCGTGTCGTCAGGGGGCGCCTCTGATCCTGGTCAACCTGGCCTCGGAGACCAGTAGGGCCACGCTCATTACGGACGAGAACAGCTCCATCCACTTCAGCGCGACCGTGTCCGGCAGCTTCCCCGCGGTAGTTCCCGAGTACTCCAGCCATCCGACGACCTCCTTGTCCCTGCCGAATATCCACACGTCGAAGTAATCACCCTCGATGCTGTCCTCGGCTGAGAGTCTCCTCGACTCAAGCATCAATGGCTTGCTGAAGGTTGCGTCCTCACCTTCCCCGTACGGATTGTCTTCGGCCAGAAAGAGGCTGGTGTACTTGCTTATCTCCCTCGCTTTGTACACAGCGGGGTTGACATACTCGTCCGACTTGTACGTGATGCGGCTATGGGCGTCCCACGCCTCTTTCCTCAGACCGGCCTGATACTTGTACTTGAAGAGTTCGTCCTGCCGATCGAGCAGGGCGACGGTCACCTCCCTTATCCAGAGCCGCCTCCGGATCAGGTTCAGGGCGTCGTTCATGAACGCATCGAGGTCGAACTCCCGCCGTTGGAAGTGCTCGAACAGGGTCTGGACGCCATCCAGCGCCTTCTGGTTGAGGTCCTTCTGGGAGTAGAGGTAGTCGAGCCGCATCTTCCTCGCGATCTCATCGGTGTTGACATTGGACGGCGGTCGCTGGTTCTCCCCGATGAAGCCCGCCAGCAAGGGCAGGATAACTCTCGTCCATCTGAGGTTCCGGATGTCCCCTCACCTTTCCGCGGAAGACCAAGAAGATGCTCCCCAAGTACATGCCGGTTGTGGTGCGTCTGTTCGGGATGTTGAATAATCTTCGAGGTTGCATCCGCCTGTGGGTCGACACACTAATCACCTTCCCTGTCATTACAGGCTACTGGTGGAAGATTGGCCCAGCCCAAGGATTGCGACAACTTGTCCGTGTGCACGTTCTTCAGGACGTATGGGGACGATGAGCGATATCGGAGGGCGGTCTCCGGCTTCATCCTTCTGTACTGCCAGGGTGAGAGGCAGGACAGATGCGTGAGAAAGGATGTCGGGATGAAGCTCGGAGGTTCGCGGAAGGTCCCCGCGAACATGCTTCCGAACGGCCTTCCCCTCACAGGTACCGATGATTCGAGC
>JAABQR010000160.1 GCA_011391345.1 Methanobacteriota archaeon
GAGGATGTGAAGGGCGTTGTGGGACGACACAGAGCCGGTCCTTAGTGCCTTCTCTGCGTGCTGGTGAGCCATCTTCACACCGCCATGGCTGCCGATTGCGGACAGATTCAACGGTCCGCGATCCCCCGAGTCGAGAGGGATTACCCTATTGCAGTAATGAAGAAAAAACGAATCGGCTGGAATTACATACTAGGTTTGTGTCTTCAGAGAGCACGTCTCAAAGGCCTTGAACCGCTAGGGTTTAGTACCTTCTTGGCGGCCTGTGCTTCTGGTAACACTCTTTGCAGTACACTGGCCGGCCCTCTGTGGGCTTGAACGGCACCTGTGTCTCTGCACCACAGTCAGAGCACTTGGCGGAGTGCATCTCTCTTGGCCCTCCAAATCCGCGGTCTGACCTGCGTGGTCGGTTGTCCACTTACGCATACCTCCTGTTGAACTCCTTGGCTGCTGCTCGCGGCTCAAGGCAATACCAGTCAAGGCGTTCTACTATATCATACCGACGCACCAAAAGGGAAGGTGTAACATGTTCCCCTCGTAGTTGCGCGCCCGCATGAGTGTCGGAATCCGCCGCCTCATCCCACGCCATCCAGGGTCTTCGGTCTCGCTCAGAGACTCGGGATGCGCCCATAGGACATCCATCCTGAGTTGGTGGGCAGAATGGTGGACCGTGTGGGGAACACTACCTGGCCTAGCCAGTATCTCAGGCAAACGTGTCAATCAGTGGGGATTGAGCTCGGACCTAAACCCCTTTCATTTCTCTCTTTTTTCCTCGTTCGAGAAGACCTTTTGACCGCAGAACCTGCTCCCATTCCTTCATCTGTTCTTCATATGAATCTCCGATGGGCTCGCCTTCGTACCCTGGTGGAGGGTTTGCAGTCATCCATGCTGTGAGGTGTTCATCTGGTCCACTCATGTGTGTTCTCCTTTGAACCAGCGTATCCATGAACCGTCTTGCCTCCGGTGTCAACCCATAGACTCTCTCACCTTCGCCGACAAGCCATCCTCTCTTCCGCAGCCTGAGGAATGCTGAGCCCAGAATATGGGCATTCGGGAAACCGATGTTGATGGCGTCCATCTCCTCCAGAACCTCTTCGAGGTTCATTGCCGATTCATTCAGATACAGCGCATAGGCAAGGACCGCCTCCTCAGAGGCGCTGTCTGGGGGATGGGTCGAGAGCCAGTCATTCAGTTTGCTGTGAGCTTCACGGTACGCCGACAAGTCACCGATGATTTCCTTCAACCTAATCGTCACATCGGGGCTGAGTCTGTAGACAAATCCGTCTTGCGAACCACTCTTTCTCGCATCTTCCTTGCCGAATCCGATTAGAAGCCAACCTCTAGCTTTCAGATGCTCTAGAGCCCAGTCAATTTGGTGCTCCGACGGAAGCGGGATACCTAATGACTCGGATTTCTTGATGATCTCTTGACGATAGACCGGACACTCGATCCGGCACAGTATGTATACAAGCCATGCTTCAGCGGCCAAGTTCAGAGGGGTTTCTCGTCTCCCTTCGAATATGCTCCTGATTATAGGCGCCATCTCATCGGCCCATCTTCGATATGACATG
>JAABQR010000161.1 GCA_011391345.1 Methanobacteriota archaeon
TTCGCTGTAGTTGGTGCCGTCCTCCGTGAATGTGACGATCCATCCAGTCGGAGAGGAGACCTTCTCGAAAGTGATGTTGTCCCTGGTGTTGCCCGTGTTGGCGATGAGTACTTCGAAAGCAATCTGTTGCCCTGGGACGATGGTCACGGCCGTGTCGTCAACCGATGTCATCTCGAACGAGCAGTCCGCCAATACAGGTGTCATCGGGATCGGTACGAATGCAATGATGAGCACGACGAACGCGAACACTCCGACCATCTTCCTCCGCGTGTCGAGCTTGGTTATATCGTTGAGGGGTGGCGGATGCTTGGCCCCGAGGAATAGGATCAGTATCGCGAACAGAAGCCATGACCAGTAGTAGAACGACAATGCTATGAGGGCCGCGATGGCCGCCCAGCTCGCGTACTTCGCGTTCGGCCCCAGGAGTGCCCTGGCGATGTGTCCACCGTCAAGCTGGCCCGCTGGTAGCAGGTTGAGGGCGGTCACGAGGAATCCCACCCATGCGGCGAACGCTGTCGGGTGCAGTAGATAGTCTCCCTGCAGAGGCACGAGTTCCTCGAGCCACAGGTAAATCATGGGGAACGATATCCTGACCAGGCCTCCGGAACCAAGGTCCAAGGGCACCGGTCTTGCCTCCATGTTCGTCAGGATGAGGCCGAGGATGCCTATAGGGATGGCCAACGCGAGTCCCGCGAGCGGTCCCGCGACACCGATCTCCAGCAAGCTCTTCCGGTTAGGTATCGGGTCACGGAGCGATATGAATGCCCCGAACGTGCCGAGTGGTGGCACGGACGGTATGAAGAACGGGAGGGAGGCTGCGACCTTCCTCCTCCTCGCCATGAAGAAGTGGCCAAGCTCGTGGACCCCTAGGATGGCCATCAATGGCAGTGTGAAGACGAGTATCCCTGTGAGGATGTTCTCGGCAGAGAACATCTCGTTCTCCGGGACATCGGCGTAGGACCCCCAATCAAGGATGCCCGCGAACATCATCGCCAAGAACGTTATGACGAGCATCGCGAGGTTGACGTAGATGCTCTTGTACTTCGCCGGCGGCTTCCTGCCGACCATTATGACGTGCTCACCCTTGTCGTAGGTGATCATGGGGATGTACCCGTGCGGAGACATCTCCTCTCTGAGCCGTTCGAAATTGTCCTCGAGGGTCGTCTCATCGATCCTGCAGAAGAACTGGACGACGTCATAGTTCACTTTGACATCGTAGACAGGGAAGTACCTCGCCACTAGGCCTTTGACTAGTTCGATCTCCTTTGATGCGTCTGGAGGGGTCTCTGAAGCCATGGCGGTCTGCACGAACAAGGCGTCACTACATAAGTCTTTGTACGTAGTGTATGTGCCAGCTTCCCAAGAAAAACCTTATATTTGGACACATTGTGACAATCCCGATGCCGCAAGACACCGGGACACATGCACTCGTAGGCTTCGTTGGCCTGCTGAGGCTGGGTAACTGCGTCATGGGCGCGCTAGGCGCTCTTCTCGCAGCCCTGATATGTGCCGGTCCTGAGCAGTTGCCCGACTACACGGTCGAAGTAGCCCTCTCGATGCTCATTGTGATGATGTTCACAGGTGCGGGCAACGCCCTCAACGACTATTTCGACAGAGAGGTCGACAGGGTCGCGCATCCCGAGAGACCGATTCCTCTTGGACTCGTGTCGCCAAGGAGCGCACTCGTACTCTCCATCGTGCTGTTCTCGTTCACCGTGGTCGCGAGCATGTTCGTCAACCTGTGGTGCTTCGTGATAGTGGTCACATCGATGTTCTTCATGGTCGCGTACGAGATGTTGCTGAAGGCTGAGGGTCTGGCGGGGAACCTCACTATCAGCTGGCTCACAGGCGCCCTGTTTCTCTTTGGCGGGGCGGCCGTGGACAGCATGGATATCGCTTGGATATTGGCGGCGCTCGCGTTCTTGGCGACCTTGGGTAGGGAGATAGTCAAGGATGTCCAGGACATCGAAGGTGACAGAGGCTCGAGGACCACACTCCCGATGCGGTTGGGGACCAAGAACGCCGGATTCGTGGCCTCTGCTGCCTTCGTCGGCGCGGTCGCGCTGAGTCCGGTGCCGTATCTCTGCGAGTTGCTGTCAGTATGGTACATTCCCGTGGTCGCGGTCGCCGATGCAATGTTTATATACTGCGCGACGGTTCATTTCGCCGACCCGAAGAAGGGTCAGAAGGTGGCTAAGCTGGCAATGCTCGTCGCCTTGATGTCTTTCCTTCTGGGGGGCGTACTCTGACCGTCAAGGATTCCATCCTCAGCACGCTCAGGCAACACAAGATGCACATGACACTCATTGACCCTGAGAAGCAGCCCGCCGAGGATTCTGCGGGTATCGCACGCACGGCGTGCGAGATGGGCACGGACGCCATAATGGTCGGCGGGTCCACTGGTGTCACGCAGGGCAACCTTGACTCCACAGTCGACCGGATCAAGAATGCCTGCAGGCTCCCCGTCATATACTTCCCCTCCGGCGCCAACGCCATTGCGCGCAAGTGCGATGCGATATACTTCATGAGCATGCTCAACTCCCGAAATGTGAGGAACATAACCGGGGAGCACTGGCGGGGTGCGCCCATGATACGCAAGTTCGGTCTAGAGACTATATCGATGGGCTATGTCATAGTCGAACCGGGCATGAAGGTCGGAGAGGTCGGCGAGGCTGACCTCGTGGATAGGTCTGACATCCCCCGTGCAGTGGGTTATGCGCTCAGTGCCGAGATGTTCGGGATGGATCTGTTCTATCTGGAGGCCGGTTCGGGCGCTCCCATGCCCGTGCCGCCAGAGATGGTCAGGGCGGTCAGGGCGAGTGTGAGCATACCAATCGTCGTCGGCGGAGGCATCACTGAGGTCAGTCATGTGTCTCCCCTCGTGTCCGCAGGCGCGGACATAGTGGTCACTGGGACGCTTGTGGAGAACGGCGGGTTCGAGGCCAGGTTGAAGGGGATCGTGGACGCGGTCCACAGAGGTTGAGACCTCTGTCGACGGCAACGTCATAATGTTTTATAGTGACCTCACGAATACTCATGGCAGGTGAAACCATGGGAATCATGGATTACTTCAAGAAGGCCGAGAAGGACATCATGTGCCCTGAGTGCGAGAAGCACAAGAGGCACGTGAAGCTCGTCGAAGGCGCCGGGAAGGTCGCCGAGTGCCCGGAGTGTCACTACATCCACATGGCCAGGAGATAGACTGGATCCTCGGCCTCTGGCCCAAACCCCGGAAACACCTTTCGGTCACGAGCGAACCGACACTCGTGATGTCATTCTGAGCGTTTCATGTGGGCGCGTGTGCCCCGCAACATTGAAGCAGGCACCTCCCGATATGGTCCATTGGATGCCTCCCCCTAGACCAATAGCATTCCAGACCACTAATGGCACGACGTTCCAGCCCGAAGTTGCATCGGTTCTTCTTGTGGATGACGATCGCGATTTCCATCCCCTCGTGAAGGAGATGCTCGGGCGTCTGGGTCGGTTCGAGGTGACCTCGGCAGAGTCGGTGGACGAGGCCTTCGCTCTTCTGAGCAGGGGTCGCTACGATGTCATCGTGGCCGACTATCTCATGCCAGGAGCTACCGGACTGGATATGCTCAGGATGCTGAGATCTGACGGCAACGACATCCCCTTCGTGATGTTCACGGGCAAAGGGCGGGAGGATGTGGCGATAGATGCCCTGAACAGTGGCGCTGATTTCTACGTGCAGAAGGGCGGTGACTCTGGGGCATCATTCGCGAATCTATCCAAGATGATCGTGCATCTGGTGCAAGCCAGGAGTGCCGAGAGGCGGGGTCAGGAATCCCTCGGCAAGGCCATCTCCAAGCTCCAGGAACTCGATTCCATCATCAACCAGAGCCCGGTCATAGTTGCCACATGGACCGTCGGCGGGCGGTGGCCGGTGGGATACGTATCGTCGAACGTGTCGCAGCTCGGGTACTCTTCGGAGGATTTCCTGTCCGGCCGGGTCTCGTATGCGGACATCGTGCATCCGGAGGACCTCCCTGGATTGAGGGCCGAGGTCGCGAGGAGCAATAAGAGCGGTTCGCCTTCGTGGGGGTTCGAGTACCGAGTTCTTACGAAGGCCGGCGAGGTACGGTGGATCAACGAGCGCACGCTGATCATTCAGAAGGATGGTGCGCCAATCGGCTGGCACGGCGTCCTGCTCGATGTCACGGACCGGAAGCTGGCAGAGAGACGGATATATGATCTCGCGATGATCGTTGATTCATCGCATGACGCCATTTACGGGATGGACCTCGATTACACGATCACCAGCTGGAACCGGGCGGCGGAGGAATTGTACGGGTACTCCGCGGCAGAAGCCATCGGGACCAAAGGAGAGTTCCTCGTGCCAGATGAGACTCAAGAGGAGATCGCATCGGTCAGAGCCCGTGTGAGGAGCGGCGAGAAAGTCGACAACTACGAGGCCGTCAGGCTGAGAAAGGACGGGACTCGAGTGGATGTGGCAATCACGTTCTCTCCAGTAAGGAGTGATTCGGGAACGGTGGTCGGTTTCTCGCTGACCGTCCGGAACATTTCGGAGCGGAAGAAGGCCGACCGCCTGCTTGCGGAATCCGAACTCAAATACAGGACTCTGTTCGACGGCGCGAATGACGCGATATACATCCTGGACACCGAGGGCCGCATACTGGACGTCAACAAGACCGCATGCGAACAAAGCGGGTATTCGAGGAATGAGCTCATAGGTGGTTCGATTGCTGAGATCGAAGCCCCTAGCGGTGCGGTAGTGGCTGGGCCAAGGATCGATTCTGTGAAGCGTCATGGAGCCGGCTTCTTCGAGTCCGTGCACAAGGCCAAGGACGGCAGAGAGTTTCCGGTCGAAGTGAGTGCGAGGCTCATTGAGTATGCTAGTCGGCCAGCACTTATGGAGGTGACCCGGGATATCAGCGAGCGCAAGATGGCCGAAGATGCCCTGAGGACCGTGATGTCTAGCCTGGAGGATCTCGAGTCGATAGTGACTTCGAGCCCTGCGGTTGTGTTCCAGTGGACATATTCGGGAAGGGATGGCAGGCGTGTCCAGTTCGTCAGTAACAATGTGCATCAGTTCGGCTACACACCATCAGAACTGGTCTCGAAGGTGTTCGATTTCGGGGAGTTTGTTCATCCTGACGACAGGGTCGGTGTCGCCTCTGAGATATCGACGTATCACGAGACGGGCGCCGGCATGTACACTCTGGAGTACAGGATCGTTACGAAGGACGGCGGCGTAAGGTGGGTTGAAGACAGGACCTCCGTGGTCAGGGATGACGCCGGTTTGCCCGTGCGACATCAGGGGATAGTGATGGACGTTACGGCCCGGAAACTCGCCGAGGAGGCCCTGAAGAATGCGAACGAGAAGTTGAACCTCCTCGGATCGATAACCAGGCACGATGTCGCCAACCAGCTCGGGATACTCGTCGCCGTTATGTCACTGCTCGAAGAGGAATCTGACGAGGCATTGAAGAAGGCGCACATGAAGATGATGCAGGAGGCGGTTTCGACCATATCCCATCAGCTGGAGTTCGCCGGTTCATATCAGAAAGCTGGGACGAAGCAGCCTGAGTGGGTGCACGTGAGGCTCGACATCGCCGTGGCCGCCAGCTCGGTGGCCATCGAGGGCGTCAAGGTGGATGTCCATGTGGGCAATATGGAGGTCTGGGCGGACCCGATGTTCGAGAGGGTGCTCTTCAACCTGTTCGACAACGCGGTCAGGCATGGAGGGGAGGTCACTGCGATACGGATCTTTACCGAGAGGAGCGGGGACGCCGCGGTACTGGTCTTCGAGGATGATGGCGTCGGCGTGAGCCCCGCCGAGAAGGAGATCATCTTCGGCAAAGGGTACGGCGTGAATACGGGACATGGTCTCTTCCTTTGCAGAGAGATACTGGGCATCACTGGCATGACGATCTTGGAGAACGGCGTGCACGGAGAGGGCTCCCGGTTC
>JAABQR010000162.1 GCA_011391345.1 Methanobacteriota archaeon
GAACACGCCTGCCTCGGGTACCCTGAACCCGGCCTCTTCGGTTGGTTTAGCATTCTCACTCGGAGCCTGTGTTGGCATCAAAACACTCTCCAAAAAACCCTCACTGCAGCACTTAGGCTAGGATAAGCAGCCCCAAGGGCATAATAAGCAGCGCGTTGCTCTTTGTTGCCATTCCTAGCCTCCGTGATTAGTGGGTCCGCGCCTTATAGGCGTGGCAAAGCTCCTCATGGTCTCGCCCGATATAAATGTTTGTGGCTCTATCCAGCAGCCAGGCGCACCATTCTAGTGGACATTTCTGTGCAGCGGACAGTGCTGGCGGGGCGCCAGTATCCTTGGAAGAGTAGAAATAGGCTGATTCTTGTACAGCGTTCGATGGCCAAGGCGAGGCGTTTGGTGGCTTTCCAGGGAGAGCGGGGCGCTTACTCGGAGGACGCGTGCGTCAAGCAGTTCGGCTCCGAAGTGGAGACACGGCCCTACCCGGACTTCGCCTCGGTCTTCGGTGCAGTCGAGAGGGACGAGGTCACGCACGCAGTCGTCCCTGTCGAGAACTCGATCGAGGGAAGCGTCACCCAGGTCAACGACCTACTGCTGGACCACGATCTCACGATAGTCGGCGAGGTCATCGTGCCCGTGAAGCACTGTCTGATGGTAGCCGAGGGCGCGACCATGGATTCGGTCAGAGAGGTCATGAGCCATCCGCAGGCCCTCGGGCAGTGCAGGAAGTTCCTTGAGAACCATCCGGACTGGAAGACCATCGCATCGTACGACACGGCCGGCAGCGCGCGGATCGTCGCGGATTCGAAGCGGATTGATGTCGCCGCCATCGCGAGCAGGAGGGCCGCGAAAGTCTACGGACTCAAGATACTGAAGGAGGACATCCAGAGCGAGGACGCCAACTTCACGAGGTTCTTCGTGCTCGAGAAGAATCCAGGCCCAGTGGAGGGCGCGAACAAGACCTCCATCGTCTTCGCCACCAAGAACGCGCCGGGGGCGTTGCACATGTGCCTGGGGGAGTTCGCCTCCAGGGGCGTGAACCTGTCGAAGCTGGAGTCCAGGCCCAGGAAGAACAAGCCGTGGGTCTATGTGTTCTACGCGGACATCGAGGGCAGCATGGACGACCCTGCCTGTCACGCAGCAGTGGGCGGCCTTCTCAAGACGGGCGCGTTCGTGAAGGTCCTGGGATCGTACAAGAAGGCCTGAGCGTCGGCTCGTGTATGAAAAGCGGTAAAGTGTTTCTGGAAGTGGTTTGCAGGTCTCGTGCCGCTCCGAACCACCCTAGGCGACCCTGTCTAGTAGGGTTGAGCGTCCTTCCCAGTTCGAGAAGGCGTTCACGAAGTCGTACCAGCTCGTCTCGGTCGCGAATGGCACGGTCACGTAGTCGTCCTTGATGGAGTGCATGCCGTCGTTCGTCGAGGGCGCGTAGATCGCCATCCCGCTGGACTTGTAGTTATGGTCCCCGTTGATGCATGCGAAGACGCCATCACTCACGACCTGCGAGACAATCGAGGCGGCGTCCCTGATGCTCTTCTCTATCGTCTGGTCGCCGAACAGGTTGTCCGCGAAGCCCTTCAGGTCCACGTTGTACGGATAGTAGTACTCCTGGGCCAGGATCAGGTCCCTCTGGATGGAGTTCATGTACACGACGAGCCATTCGAGGAGTTCAGAGCCCAATACATCCACCGCCTCAGTCAGCTCGTCCATGTATGCCATGTCGAAGGCGCTGATTGTCACGTCCTTGTACCCCAGTTCCTCGTAGTACGCGGCGTAGTCGACCACGATCACCCTGGACAGCTCCCTGCCATCCATATCTGGAGCGTCGACGAGGTCCTGTGCGATGGTGTCATACGGGAAGCCCTGTCCGGGCACGGTCTCCTCGCTGAAGACGAGGTAGTCCGAGTAGTCCATCACCTGGTATGCTATCTCAGGCATGGCCATGAGGCACTGGTCGAAGCCGATGACATCCATGACCTCTCCCGTGTCCTCGTATGCGCCCTCGACCGCGTCCCGCAGCTCGACCATGGTGATGCATGCATCCTCGCCAGTCGTGTCGTCCCAGCAGAGGCCTCTCCATCCACCGCCATGGTCCCAGAGTATCAGCGCGTATCTATCGGCAGGGAACTCGTCGCAGCAGATCTCGATGAACCCCTCCAGTGTATCAGGACTGGACATGTCGACCTCAATCGGATAGCCGAGGTCCCTATCGATGATCTCCTCGACAGGCGTGGAATAGCCATCCTCAACGTACAGAAGGTCCGCAGGACCGCTGAGTGTATCCATGAGAACGACGAAGTTCACGTTCTGGTCCGAGCCCACCGTCTCGAGCCACTCCAGGTTCAGGACGCCCCATGGTTCCAGGTTGTTGTCGGCGTCCAGGTACACCATGAATGTCCATTTGGCGTTCGCATCTCCAGCCGAGCTCGACGCCGGTGCCATCATGAGCACGAGCATCGCGACCGCAGCCACAGCTCCGAATCTATAGGATTCCCTCACTTCGTTGCCCCCCGATCACGGGCCGAGCGGGTCTCGATGCCCGCGAACCCGCGGGCGTCTGTCGCTCAGCCGTGACGCTGTAACCTCAGTTATGCTATTAATCACTTACCGAAGCGGATCGTACTGACTCCCCGTGAAACCCCTTCAAATGGGCCCACCGGAGGCGACCTTGAAACGCTTCCTGAGTTGCTCGATGCCCTCTTCCCCCTTCACGACCTTCCTGTCGCGCTCGAGGAGAGCGAGCTCCTTGTCGTCGTACGCCTTCGGGTTTATCGCGATCAAGAGCCTCGTCTTGGTGATCCACGTGACCTCGTTGAGCGAATCCAGGTACCTGAGCACCTTTCTGAACTCGTTGAAGGTGATGAGATACTCGATGCCTTCCAGGAGGACTATGCTGTTCGGGTTGCTCTCCATGAACCTGATGACCGTGTCCGTCAGGACCGCCAGGCTCGTGGGCGCTACCCTGCGCTCTCCGGGCATCTCGGTGAGCCAGATGATGGGCGTGACCTGTATGTTGTAGTTCTCCCTGATGTTCTCAGGGTACTCTCTGGTGACCATCAGGCCTCTGGGTATGAGAAACTCCAGCGTGGCCGATGCGGACTCCTCCGATACGGGGAGGTCGGCGTCCGGCCTCAGGGGAAGTGAGATCAGTTCGGAGAACAGCCTCACCGAGCTCTCGGACTTCTCGTCCTCCATGAGGTACGGCCCCCTGGGTATGTCGTAGGCTCTGAAGCCAGATCTCTTGGCGCTCTCGACCTCGGGGTCGACTATCAATGCCGTGAACCTCGTGTCCGTCACCGTGCCCAGTATGGCTGCGAACAGACCCACCATGATCCAGGAGTAGGGGTTCACGCCGTCGTAACCGACCACGTATTCGAGCACGACGTCGAACAGGAATTCGGTGATCGGTATCCCTATCAGCGCAAGGGCCATGCCCTTCATGCCCCCGAACACCTCGAACTCCGTCCCGTGCCCGAGGCCGGATTCCCTGTTCGTGAACGGCAGGATGAAGTCGATCACGACAGAGGTTGCCAGGTACCCTATCACCATCCCGAGCAGGACCGTTTCGTCCGCGACTTCGACCCCCTGCGGGTTCACGGCCCACGAGTACACGATCACGAACAGGCCGATGACCCCCCATATCGTGATGATGTTCACCGGATGCCTCTTCATCCAGTCGGAGAAATGGTCCATGGTGCTGAATGTCCTGTAGCGGGTGTTCAGGGCCACGAGACACACGGAGAGCCATATCGCCACGACGACGAAAGTGACATCGATGGCGATGTGCGCCTGCTCCGACCACGAGCCAAGGTAATCCTTGGCTATCTCGAAGACCCACAGCATGACGACCGACGCCAGGAACAGGGTGAATATCCAGCCCCTGATGACTGTGAAGAAGTCCGCCCTCATGCGCCGTATGTGCACGACGGAGTAGCCCACCAGGAACAGGCCCAGGATGCTCGGGACTATGTCAAAGATGATCCTCTCAGCATCCACCGTTCGAATCACTCCTGCCTGGGCTCAAGCCACGCAAGGGCAGTGGGGGCTAATGATTCTTGTCATCATGAGGGGGTCTCGCGCCACCAGGCGACATGACCGCTCCCGTGCTGGCCGAGCTGACCCCGTCCCTGTACCTGGCGAGGTAGCCCGAGACATCGCCCTTCGGCGCCTTCCTGTCCTTGAGCCTCGACCTGACCTCCTTCTGGGATATCAGGACCTCAATCTCCCTCGAGTCCAGGTTTATCCTGATGATGTCCTTGTTCCTCACCGCGGCAATCGTCCCTCCGACGAACGCCTCGGGGGACACGTGGCCGATGGATAGTCCCTTCGTGCCTCCGGAGAACCTTCCGTCCGTGACGAGCGCGACGGATTCACCGAGCCCGAGGCCCGCGAGGATGGATGTAGGTCCCAGCATCTCTGGCATGCCGGGGGCGCCCTTGGGTCCCTGGTACCTGATGACGACCGCGTCCCCTGGCACTATCTTCCCCTTCAGCATCGCGTCGGTCGCGGCCTTCTCGGAATCGAAGACCTTGGCCGGCCCCTCGAACCTCCTCATGGAGTCGGTGACCGCGGACTGTTTGATGACGGACCCCTCCTCCGCGAGGTTCCCGAAGAGGACGGCTATGCCTCCTTCCTCGTGGTAGGCATTGTCCAGTGAGCGGATGACATCGGCGTCCTCGACCTTCCCCGCCTTTGCCACGCTGAGGATGGACGCGCCGGTCACGGTCCCCGTGTCCATGAGGGCTCCGGAGAGCCTCGACATGACTGCTGGTATGCCCCCCGCCCGATCGAGGTCGTCCATGAAGTGCTTCCCGCCGGGCTTCAGCGCGACTATGTGCTTCGTCTCCCTGGACAGCCTGTCGAACGCGGACAGCTCGAGCTCCATGCCGAACTCCTTGGCGATCGCGATCAGGTGCAGGGTCGTGTTCGTGGACCCGCCGATGGCGTTCTCGACCCTGATGGCGTTTTCGAAGCTCTCCCTCGTGACGAAGTCCCTCGGGCGCCGGTTCTTCGTGGCCAGCTCTACAGCCAGGACGCCGGTCCTCCGAGCCGTCTCCCTCTTCTCCTTAGACACCGCATGCTGGGTCGCGCAACCCGGGAGGCTCAGGCCGAGCGCCTCCGTGAGGCAGGCCATCGTGTTCGCCGTGAACAGTCCGGAGCACGAACCCGCTCCTGGGCAGGCCCTGCGCTCGATCTCCAGGAAGTCCTCCTCGGAGATCCTCCCGGCCGTCAGCTCGCCGACCGCCTCGAATATGGATATCACGTCCAGCCTGCGGTCCTTGAACACGCCTGGCAGCATCGGTCCGCCTGTGAGCATGACGGCTGGTACGTTGATTCTCCCGCAGGCCATGAGCATCCCAGGGGTGATCTTGTCGCAGTTCGTGACACCCACCCAGCTGTCCGCCACGTGAGCCTCTACCATCGACTCCACGGTGTCCGCGACGATCTCCCTGGACGGGAGGGAGTACCTCATCCCATCCAGGCCCATGGCGATGCCGTCGCATATGCCGAGCACGCCGAACTCGAAGCAGACCCCACCGGCCTCCTCGACGCCCTTCTTGACCTCGGCCACCAGTTCGTTAAGGTGTATGTGTCCCGGCACGATGGTGTTGTAGGAGTTCGCGATAGCCACCAAAGGCTTCTCGAAGTCCTCGTCCTTCATGCCGGTCGCGCGCATCAATCCTCTCGCCGGCGCCCTGGACATTCCCTTCTTGACCGAATCGCTCCTCAGAGTCTCAGCCTTGTCCGCCATCGTTCATCCACCCAGTTTGAAGTCGTCATGGAGCGCCTGGACGGCCCTTTCGGTGTCCTTCTTCTTGATGATGAATGAGATGTTGAGCTCGGAGGACCCTTGCGCGATCGCACGGATGTTGATGCCCTCCCGTGCCATGGTCGTGAATA
>JAABQR010000163.1 GCA_011391345.1 Methanobacteriota archaeon
GTCCGTTTTCATCTACTTTTTCCCACCGTCACGGAAATGTATGAACACTGTTCGAATATCGCCCGGGAATCATCAAATAGCCGTGCGAAGAAGTGTCGCACGCACGGGATTTGACTGGCATAACGTTAATGGCAACCTCTGCGTTTTCAGCTCAGTCCGGGTGACATTCAATGGAATCCAAGGCGCGTGAGGCGGTGTACCACCTAGTCCTGAGCAGCATGGACCAGTTGCTTGAGAGGGACGAGTTCGATGCATGGGTCGATGGCGAGATCGAGATCGCCCCGTTGTTCAAGCCCGTGTTCGAGTCCGTAGCTCGCGAGAGGGACACGTTCATCAGGGAGCTGCACCAGATATTCCCCGCAGAGGTCCTGGACAGGTTCATGGCGATGCACCCCGGGGTGGATGTGGGGGACAAGACCCTGGTGATTGTCCGGGTCGGCAAGGAACTGCAGACGATGAGGGACATCGTTCAGTCTCTTTGAGGGTGGTCAGGGGCCATCTCCTCGCACGTCATGTGTCGTGATGCCCGCAGCCGAGGCTGGACGCTGCAGCATGTCCAGATACGGTCGAGGCAACACCTGTACGTACGCAAGCGTTATTATTGCGTACGCGATTTTTAGGCTGAACCAGATGGCCGAGAAGGACGCTAACCCCAAAACCGGAAAGAGTGCCGAGGCTGCATTCGTCGACAAACCCTATGCGATGCCAGATTGGCTGCAGAGGTACAAGGAGAAGATCAAGACACCTTCTCAGGCGGTCTCGACCATCAGGCGCGGGGACAAGGTGTTCATCGGCTCGGGCGCAGCCGAGCCCCAGACGCTCGTCAAGTCCCTGATAGAATCCGCCGGCCGGCTCGCCGACACGAGGATCATGCACATCATGACCCTGGGTGTGGCGCCGTACACAGAAGAGAAGTTCACCGACCAGTTCAGACACAACGCCTTCTTCATAGGCGCGAACACGAGGAAGGCCGTCGCAGAAGGCAGGGCAGACTACACGCCTGTCTTCCTCTCCGAGATACCGGCTCTGTTCAGGACGGGTCAGGCACCGATCGACGTGGCGCTCATTCAAGTCTCGTTGCCGGACAAACACGGGTTCTGCAGCTATGGTGTATCGACGGACGTGGTCAAGTCGGCGTCAGAGTCTGCTGTCAAGGTAATCGCGGAGATAAACCCGCAGATGCCAAGGGCCCTGGGGGACTGCTTCATCAACATGGATGACATCGACATCGCGGTCCCTGTCAACGAGCCGCTCCTGTGCGCGAAGAGGGACCGTGCGGACGAGGTCGCGAGGAGAATTGGCAAGAACATCGCGGACCTCATCGAGGACGGCTCGACGATGCAGATGGGCATAGGTACGATCCCGGACTCGGTCCTGTACAACCTCACGGACAAGAAGGATCTGGGAGTCCACACCGAGATGTTCTCAGACGGGCTGATGGAGCTCGCCCAGAAGGGTGTCATCAACAACTCGAAGAAGAGCATACACCAGGGCAAGACGGTCGCCTCGTTCTGCATGGGCAGCAAGGAGTTGTATGAGTTCGTCGACGACAATCCCGCGATAGAGTTCCATCCGACTGAGTACACCAACGACCCATTCATAGTGGCACAGAACGACAAGATGGTCGCCATTAACTCGGCCATCGAGGTGGACCTGACGGGACAGGTGTGCGCAGACTCCCTGGGGTCCATGTTCTACTCAGGCATAGGCGGGCAGGTGGATTTCGTCAGGGGTTCGGCGAGGTCGAAGGGTGGCAAACCCATCATCGCGATGCCCGCGACGGCCAAGGATGACGCCATATCCCGGATATCGGTCATGTTGCAGGAAGGAGCTGGAGTGGTCACGACCAGGGGCGATGTGCACTACGTCGTGACGGAGTACGGCGCGGCCTATCTGCACGGCAAGAACATACGCGAGAGGGCCATGGCCCTCATCAACATAGCTCATCCCAAGTTCCGGGCGGAGCTCCTCAAGGGTGCCAAGAAGCTCAACTACGTATATGCCGACCAGAAGCCCACTCCAGAGACCACGGTGTATCCAGAGGAGTTCGAAACCACGATGGTGGAGAAGGACGGGACGAAGCTCCGGGTCAGACCGATCGAGCCGACGGACGAGGAGATGCTCAGTGACATGTTCTACGACCTGAGCGACCAGACGATCATCAACCGGTTCTTCAGCATGCTCAAGTCGATGCCACACAGGAGGCTCCAGGAGTTCTGTGTCATCGATTACGAGGACGAGATGTCGCTCGTGGTCCTGCACGGGAAACGTCCGAAGCAGAAGATGGTCGGCGTCGGGAGCTACCACATGAACCCGTCGACGAAGAGGGCCGAGATCGCGTTCCTCGTGTCTGACGACTGGCAGGGTCGTGGGATAGGCACCTACCTGATGAAGGAGCTGGTCAAGATCGCGAGGGCGAAGCGCATACGCGGCCTGACGGCCGAGGTGCTCAGGGACAACGTCGCCATGATAGCGCTCATGCACAAGGCCGGCGTGACCCCTCGGTCATCTATCGTGAACGGCAGCTACCTGTTCACGATGGACCTCCAGGATTGATTATCTAGCCGGAGCAGGATTACATCCCGGGTCTGCAGATGAAACTCCTTGGCGGGCATGTATCGGTCACGGGCGGCGTCAGGAACGCGCCCGAGCGCGCGCGCACCGTGACGTGCGACTGCATGCAGATATTCTCGAAGAACCAGATGCAGTGGGCGTCCAAGCCGCTCGACCTCGAGGACGCGGAGCAGTACAAGGCGAACATGGTCGCGCACGATATCAGGGAGACCGTGATCCACGACTCTTACCTGATAAACCTGGGCAGCCCGGACAACGCGTTGCTCAAGCGGTCCCGGGAGGCCTTCCTTGACGAGGTCGTGCGGGCCAAGCACCTCGGCGTCAGGAACCTGATATTCCATCCGGGAGCGCACATGGGGGCCGGGGAGCAGGCCGGCTTGAAGCGGGTCGCGGACTCGCTCAACTGGGTCAGGAAGGAGTCCGGTTCCGGGAATGTCCGTTTCGTCCTTGAGAACACCGCGGGCCAAGGCACGGTGCTTGGCCACTCCTTCGAGCAGCTCGCGAAGGTGATTGGCATGCTTGATGACCAGAAGAACGTGGGGATATGCTTCGATACGTGCCACGGTTACGTCGCGGGCTATGATGTCCGGTCGAGCGACGGTTATGAGAAGACCTTCGATCTGCTCGACGAAGTCCTGGGCATCGAGATGGTCAGGGCCATGCATATCAACGATTCCAAGGGGAAGCAGGGGTCGCATCTGGACAGACATGAGCAGATCGGGAAGGGTTTCCTCGGGCTCGAGTGCTTCGGACATTTCATGAACGACGACCGTTGGGACGGCATCCCGATGGTCCTCGAGACCCCTGAGGGTGAGAAGGGGTACGAGCAGGAACTGAAGACGCTCAGGTCGCTTGTCGTCAAGTGAGGCCTTTCAGTTCAAGGCCGACCTTCTCCACGACGTCCACGTCACCCGGAGGCATGACGCTCTGCACCTCCTCGATGGGGACCTGGAGCTCATCGGCCAGGAGCTTCGCGAACGAATCCTTGTCTTTGCTCCCGGGCCTCAGGACCACGAACTTCTTGGACCGGGCCTTGACCGCTGACTCGGGCCCGCACATGACCTTGCGCGCCCCCTCGTGCTCAACCTCTCCGATGGCCAGCTTGATGCTCAGCTTGTCAGAGTAGTTCCTCTTGCCCCTGATGACGAACGCGCCCTTTGCCAGGAATTCCCCGCTCTGGGGCGTCTTGCTCACCTGTTCCGGGAGCACCCAGTACCCGCTCGCGGAGCCTATCTTGGCGTTCCAGGCCTTCGATGTGGCGACCGCGAACTCGCATGCCTCGTGAAGTGTTATGTCGGTCACGCCCTCGCGCATCTTGACGACCACGCTCGGCGCGCCGTGCATGTCCGCGTGCGCATACCTGTCCCCTGCGTCGAGATGCTTCTTCACTAGGGTGTCGTTGCTCTTGGCGTCCTTGCCGCCGACCACGACGACTCCCTCGCTGGATATGAACCATCTGTACCGCTCGAACCAGAACCTCTTGGACGGCTTGAGGACCTTCCTCTCCCGCTTCTCGGCCTCCTTGCGCGCCATGCCGTCGACGTCGTCCCGGGTCTCATGGAGGACCTTCAGAACTCCCTCCAGCTTCCTCCTGGCCTTCTTCGACTCCTCGTAGTACCGCTGGGCGTTCGATTCGACAGTGCCCTTGACATCGAGGGTGATGGACGAGCCTTGTGTGCGGATGGTCAGGAGAGCCCTCCTAGGGTCGTATCCGACGAACCCGGGTGTGTCCTCCAGGCTCATGTGCCCTTCCACCTTCTTGCGCGCGTCCGAGATGGTCTTGTCCGTCTCGGAATACCTGGCGAATAGCGCGTCCCCGGTCGCCTGCGCCTCCCTGGCCTCGTCCTGTAGCTTGATGACCGCGGCCTCCTGCTGCGTGATCCGCCTCTTGAGCTTGTCGAACTCCTTCGTATCTTCCTTGGGCTTGTCTTTCTTGGTCGCTGGTTTGCGGGATATGTACTCCTCGAGTGCCTCTGAGAACGAGCCGAACTCCTGCGTGTCGAGGCCATGGTATGTGTTCATCCTGATCGGGACCACGTCCTCGGGCGCTCCGCCCCTGCTCACGAGATATCCCTTGCCGGATGCCGCCGCCTCCGCCATCAACCCTCTGATCGCCTCGAGGAGGGCCTCTGCCTGGGTCTCTCCCACCTCGGCGGCTTTGATGGCCGGCGCGATCCCTGTCCTCGCGCACAGCTCCTCGCTGTACCTCCCACCCAGGTTGAGCTTCGTGGCGACCGTCCGCACGAGGTCCGCGTCCGAGGACCGGAGTATCTCGAGGAGCGCCGGTGCATCGATGGCACTGGGATCGGGCACCGGCGGCGGGAACGAGAACTCTCTCTTCGCCTTGACGTCCCTGTGCTTCCATGTGTGACTCGTCAGGGGCTGCACGATCACGCCGTCCTTGACCAGTATGACGTTCCCGTCCCCGAAGAGTTCCAGGACGAGCTCGAAGGTCTCCTCCTTCTCGAGCGTGAGCACGACTATCCTGTCGAACCCCTGCTGCCTCACGCCCGTTATGCGGGCGTTCGTGACCCTCTTCCTGAGCATCATCGCGAAATCCGAGGGCTGCTGGGGCATGTCGCGTGACTTCTTCGATGTGAAGAGCCACTTGCCGATATGGAAGTGCAGGAACTCCTTACCCTCCCCTGCCCCTCTGATGGACAGGATGAGGTGGTTCCAATGGGGATGGTACACCTTGTCGAGGTGCCAGCCTACCCGCGGCTGGAGTTCCGCGACCACGGCCATCACATCGAAGCTGCTCAACGCCTCCTTCATGATGCCCGACTGATGTCCAGGTACGGTAATAAATGATGCGACGACCCCTGGCCTGGGACTGCTGGCGCGTCGAACCCCTCAACAACCTTTTAATACGCAAGGCAAGATGACTTCCGACCTAGTCAGAGCGCCACTGTGGCTTAGAGGTATAGCGACGCCTTGGTAAGGCGTAGGTCGAGGGTTCGATTCCCTCCAGTGGCTCATCTATTCTTCAAGGTGTCAGAAAAGGCAGTTGGGGTTTGAGGAAGGGTTTTTCAGTCGCGTCCAAGGCTCACTCGACGACCGTTATGCGGACCTCGATCCTGAACATGTCCATGGAGCCGAGGAACCCGAAGGTCGCGGCGCCGACATATGTCCCGGGCACCGCTGGCACGCTCCACTCGATGACGAAGTCGTGCACGCCGGAGACTACGGTGGCATCGAAGCCAGAT
>JAABQR010000164.1 GCA_011391345.1 Methanobacteriota archaeon
GCGCCGACGCACTTGCCAACGTCCACGGAATGTTTGATGTGGGTCCTGTGGACGGAGCCCATGCCGAAATCGGACAGGAAGCTCAGTATGCCGATGAAAGCCATCGCGTAGCCCAGGATACCCAGGGTCGCGGGGCCCATGTTTTGGGCTATGAACACCAGGGCAGTCGTCCCGAGTATCGCACCCAGGACATTGTTCGCGACCGAGAGGGTCGCCTTGGGGCTCATCAGCCTTGTGGCGCCCGAGGCTCCACTGGCACCCTCATCGGGCATGTGACCTAAAGATAGGGGTATCCATATAAAACTAGTGCAGCGGTCCCATCAGATGCTGGACGCGACATCTTTCACGATCTCCAGGCCTCTCTCGATGTTCTCCTCGGAGTTGGCGTAGGAGAACCTGAGGTGGCCTTCGCCCAGCGAGCCGAAAGCGCCTCCGGGGGCGCATATGACTCCGCGCTTGAGTATCCGCATGGCGAACTCCTCGGACTCGATAACCTGGGAATACTTGGGGAACACGTAGAAGGCACCTGTCACGGGGGCCGTGGCGAAGGTCGGGATCTCCGCCATCTTCCTCATGGCGATGTCGCGCCTCTTCCTGAACAGCTCCCGCAGGTGCTTCCTGTAGGGACCCTCCATCTTGAGCCCTTCGAGTATGGCGTACTGGGTCGCCGTCGGCGGACACGCGAGGGTGTAGTACTGGACCTTCGAGAGCTGCTGGACAATCTCCTTCGATGTCGCGACGTACCCTATCCTCCAGCCCGTGGCGGCAAAGGTCTTCGAGAAGGAGTCCACGATAATCGTGTCGTCATGGAAGCGAGCGAACGAGCAGTGCTCGCCTTCGTACACGAAGTTGTGGTACACCTCGTCCGAGAGTATGTAGAGGTCTTTATCCGTGGCCACATCGGCGAGGGCCTTGACCGAGTCCTTCGGGAACACGGTCCCCGTCGGGTTCGAAGGGGTGTTGACTATGATAGCCCTGGTCTTCGGGGTGATGAGGGATTTGATCTCCTCGATGTCCGGGAGGAAGCCGTTCTCTTGGCGCAGGGAATACTCGACGGGCGTTCCGCCGGCCAGGGACACATCGGGACCGTACACTATGAACCCGGGGTTCGGCACGAGCACCTCGTCGCCCTTGTCCACTATCGTGCTGCAGGCGATCATCATGCCCTCTGTGGCGCCAGCGGTGACTATGATGTTCTCTAGCTCCACATCCGTCCTGAAGCGCTTCAGGCTCTTGGCGATCGCCTCGCGGAGCTCCTTCACGCCCGCGCTCGGGCCGTACTTGTTGTACCCCTTGTCCAGGGCAGCCTTGTACGCCTCCACCATCTCCAGCGGAGGCTGGATGTCAGGCTCACCTAGGCCGAGGTTGATGGCGTCCGGGGGAGCCGCCTCGAAGAGCTTCCTGATCCCCGAGACCTTCAGCGATGCCACTCGCGATGGGAACATCATCTTCATGATGTACATATTCGGGCATTAATAGTTCGGGACTACAGTCTGGACGCACAAGACGTGCTAGCACCTCGCACGAGGACGATAACCTGCAAAGGCTGATCTGGCGCAGAATCGTCCGAAAAGAAACTGCCGCGGGCCCGTGTGCCATCCGTGGCCGCTGCGTGCGACAACTTGATCGAGACGACCCGGGACGCAGTCATGGACAGCTGGGCGAACTTGAGGTTCAAAGGGATACCCAATAGGCTCTCGGTGTTCGTATTTCCGTCCATAGGCATGTTCGACTTGAACTGGGACACCCTCGAGAGGGCCTACGACTCCGTCGGGCTGGACGTCATAGACACATACTCGTGGAACGAGGTGCTGATGGACTATCCCACGACCATGAAGCAGCACGGCCCGTGGACCCCCGGCGCCTTGAAATAAACCCGATGCATTCATCCAAGTGGCCATGAGAGATCCTCATTCCAAACGGAAACCGTTGAAGACGCTCATAGGGGGCGTCGAGCTCTTCGGCGCCGAGATTGCGGAACTCGCACCTTCGTTCTTCAAGCCATTCGCAAAGCTGCCCAAGCTCGCCCAGAAGTCCATCAAGTTGTCCCTGCCCTTCGTGTTCCTGGTGTTGCTCACAATCGCCCCACTTGAGCTCGACCAGCAGGTCCAGTACGCACTCGCGATATTCGTATGCATATCGATGCTCTGGACCTTTGGCGCGCTCCCCCTGCCTGTTACCGCGCTCCTGGTCCCCGTTCTCCTGACATTCTACGGCATATTCCCCACCGATGAGGCGCTGATGCCATTCGCCGACCCCGTCGTGTACCTGCTCATGGGCGGCCTCATCCTCGCCGAGGCGTTCAGGAAGCACGGGGTCGACAGGCGGCTCGCGTACTTGATCGTGTCCCGGTTCGGGGGCGAGGTCAGCAAGATACTCCTCTCATTCATGCTCGTCTCCGCGATGCTCTCGATGTGGATATCCAACACGGCGACCGTGGCGCTGCTGATACCTGTCGTACTGGGCATCGCGTCACGGGCGGAGAAGGACAAGGCAAGGCTGTCCGTGCTGTTCATGATAGGGATAGGCATCGGCTCTGCCATCGGTGGCATGGCCACCGTGACGGGTTCTGCCCCCAACGCCGTGGCGTCCGCTCTCCTGGCGAAGGAGACGGCCTGGAGCTTCGTCGACTGGATGAAACTGGGCCTGCCCACGAGCCTGGTACTGCTCGTGATGGCATGGGCAATCCTCCAGAAGGTGTTCCGAATCGAGACGAAGACCCTTGATATCGTCCCGATCAGGAAGGAGCTGACGGAGATGGGCCGCATGAGCGCCGGAGAGAAGAAGACCATCGGCATCTTCCTGCCGACGGTCGCGCTCTGGGTCGTCGGTGCGAACATAGGAGAGCTGTTCGGGGTCCCCCCGAGTTTCATGAGCGCCACGATAGTCGCCCTTGGAGCGTCAGTGCTCCTCTTCGCGACAAGGACCCTGGAGTGGCAGGATGCGAGGACCATCTCATGGGACATATTCCTCGTCATTGGCGCTGGCTTGGCGCTCGGGGAAGGGCTGCAGCAGTCAGGAGCCGCCCAGTGGATGGCGGACATCATAACATCGGTCACAGGAGACTTCCACATACTAGTGATCATGCTCATCGTCGCGGCGGTATCGGTCGGGCTCTCCAACTTCATGAGCAACACTGCGACCGCGGCCATCCTGGCACCGGTGCTGATAGGCATGTCATCGGCGCTCGGCATCGACCCGAAGTTCCTGGTACTGGTCTGCGCCATGAGCGTCTCCCTCTCGTTCGTTACGCCCATAGGCACGCCCCCCTTCACGCTCATATTCTCAACGGGGATGGTGTCCAGGCGCGACATCGCGGTCGGTGGCATCCGGGTCGCGCTCCCAGCCATGCTGGTAGTGGTCGCGATGGTGTATCTGATGGTCGAATTCGGACTGGTATGAGGAGGTGTATGGCTTGAGGGTGTTGGTTATCGGCGCTGGAAGGCTCGGCGTGCAGACGATAAGGCAGCTGAAGAAGAATCCTGACATGGAGGTAGTGGTCGCAGACCCGCACGAGCGACCCGAGGCACTGGTCGAGGGCGTGATAGACAAGGTAGACGTCAGGGCCCACGTGACCGCGCTGAACTTCTGTGAGGTCGTCGAGGCAGTGGAGCCCGACCTGGTGCTCCTCGCCAGGACTTTGGAGGACTGGGAGAAGACGGACACGCCCATGGGCACGCAGTATGTCATGGGAATGGAGAAGGAACTCACCAGAGCCGACGTGCCCGTGATACCAGTGTGCGAAGAGGTCATGGGGACCCGGTGACGTGTGCCATCATGGGAGCCCACGCTTCAGATGAGACCCAGGTGCCCGATCGAGAGGACGGACGACGGGAACCTGCCCGTGGGGCGGGATGAGCGAGCCAACCGGACTATTCCAGCTTTCGCCATGGAGAACCCGCAGGACTCGAGGGCCGCCTTGGCGACCTCGTTCGATTCCGGGGCGAGGACATCGGTCCTCTTGGCCGGGACCGCGGAGAGCATTGTCTGCATCATACCTTCGGCCTCAGCCTTGGTCGGCCCGTCCATGAACCAAGGGCCCGCGCCGTTCAGTTCGAGACCTGTCCTGGACAGCAGCAGTGCGCTCGTGCGGCAGTCTCCCGCCTTGGCAAGGACCTGACCAGGAGGCATACATGACAGCGCCCTTTCCAGGTCGTCCCTGACATAGCCTGTGGACGATGACATGACCTCCGACATCAAGGATGTGTCTCCTGGCGAAAGCCATGAGTACGCGGGCCGATCTGGGCGAGCCCGATGATGAGTGTGTGGGGGCACCTTCGAGTAGTACGAGATGTCCTCGAGCCGCTTGAAAGAGAACGGGCCGTAGAAATCCACCGCCTCAGGGTTGGCGTGCAACTCAACGGTCGAAGCGCCCCTCGAATCCAAGTCGGCAAGGACATTCTCCATCATCCTCACCCCGACGCCTCTCCGTCTCCAGCCGTTCCTGACGATGACATGGACTATGAACGCTGTGGACCCGAAGTCGATGCACGTGACGAGTCCGGCGACGTCCCTGCCGTCGAGCGCCACGACCGAGCTCCCTGGGTCCAATCGGTAAATCTGCTGAATCTCGGCGAACTCCCAGCCCCAGTTCTCCTTGTCTATGAGCGAGAATACCTCTGGTAGATGGGAATCTCTCATGCGGATGACGCGCAGATCGGATCTACTGGCCATGTGTGACCTCATCCAGGATGGCTCAGGTCTTGGCTGAGGTAAAACCCTCATGGTGATAAACTTTCAGGCAGCGTCCCGCCTGGACCTCGCGCGGTGCACGACAGCGGCGATCAGCAGCATGCCCACGACGGGCACGATGACAGTGCCGAACTCCGGTATCGACGTTGTCGGGACGAAGAAGATGTCCGCGGTGTCGCTCAGGTCGACGTCTCGGAGCGGGAGCCAGTATGGGTCATATGTGCCTCCGGGGCCCATAGTCACGTTCACCGGCAGTATGGCAGACTTGTTGTACTCGGGCCATGGGTCATACACCAGCACGAAGTCGTCGTCCGTGGTGATCGTGTTGTTGTCGTCGTATCCGCTGATGACCTTCGCGTGGCCCTGGTCCGCCCTGTTCGCGGGGTACGATGAGCTGAGGTTCACAGGCCATCCCCCGTGGTCTATCCACAGGACGGGCCTTGATGTGGAGGCGTACTGCTCCAGTATGAAGGCCGTGATCGGGTCTGATGAATCGTGATGGTTCACTCCCAACCCGACCCCCAGAGCCCACCTCAGGGCATCCTGGACCTCTTCTGGCTGGCCCCCGGTGCCGTCGAACATGCCGACCCCATGGGTCTGCATTTCGTTGTCTCCCGTGACCTCAGGCGGCACCGACTTCCCGTTGTCGTAGATCCTGTCCTGCTGCAAGTACTGGCCGGTCCTGCCATATGCCGCTGCGATCATGGATATCGCCGCCGGGGCGCTGTACGCCGAGCAGTGCGGGCAATCGTCCGATGTCCCGAAGACGCCATCCGTCCCTGCCGCGTGGTCCCACGTATGGGGAATGTCTGGTGCTGCGCCTGGGCAAGGTGGGCCCGCCTCGCAGACGTTGTGGGAATCCTTATGCTGCAGGACCAGCGTGATCGACATGAAGCTCATGCCGTCAATCGAAGCGTCGAGGTCTTCATCCCCTGACAAGTCGAGGACGATAGCCGCGAGCGCGGAAGCCGAGCCGAACACAAGCGCGATGACGATTACCGGGACTAATCTGATGCCCCTTCGGGGCGAAACAGAATGCGGTGAATAGCGTATCCTAGAGCCTGTGTACGACGGTTCGGGTGA
>JAABQR010000165.1 GCA_011391345.1 Methanobacteriota archaeon
GTCCTTTTCCTCGTCTCGGATGAGTCCTCGTTCGTCACTGGGGCTTCGCTGTCGGTTGATGGCGGATCCACCGCCCAGTGAGTGATGGGCGGTCCTTCGTGACAAGTTATATGCCGAGGAAGACTGCTGGTTACTCGAAGGGTGGAGAATGGTGACAATGTCAAGCAGGTCCAGCTCCGAGGTCTTGAGGGACGCGATCGCGATGGAGGTCGACGGGAAGGAGTTCTTCGAGCGTGCTTCCACGATGATGACGCGCAATCGCTCGAAGGATATGTTCCTGAGCCTCGTAGCTCAGGAGAAGCGACACATCGAGGTCCTTGTGCACGAGCTAGGGCTGCTCGACAAAGGCCTCGATTGGGCCACGCTCGAGGATGCCAAGAGGACTTCGGCTTCGTCACGTCGTCTGTCGGTGTTTTCGGACCGTGGCGTCAAGAAGTTGGAGCTGAGGCCGGACGCGGGTGAACTCGATGTGGTCGATGTCGGCATAGATGTCGAGAAGAAGTCGATCGAGTACTACAGGACTGCGGGGCAGGAGACGGATAACGCAAATGCTAGGCAGGTTTTCAACTGGCTCGTAGGCGAGGAATCGGGCCACCTGACGATTCTCCAGGCCGAGCGTGACAGCAGGTCGGGTTCCGGGTTTCACTACGGCAGCATGGAGTTCAGCCTCGAGACTGAGTGAGTCCTACAGCGTACCGCTCCTGATGGATTCCACGATATGCAGTATGTCCGAGAACACCGCGTACGCGGTCTGCGTCAGCGCAGGGTCCTTCTCGAGTATAGTCAATTCGCCCATGAGGTCCGTCTGGATGGTGATGGCACTCGAGGTGCCGTCGACAGACCAGAACGGGCTGTCAGGTCCTACCGTCACGGGCTTCACCACGAGCCTGACATCGCCGTCCGCCATGGTGGCGCTCGCGACCAGCTTGATCTTGGTCCCATTCGCCTTGGCCGCGGCCAATGCCTTGGAGGTCACGTCTCTCACACCGGTCCTGTCCACGTCATTCGGGGTCTTCCTCGCGTCCATGAGGACATTTGCGAGAGCGGTGATCTTGGCGGCAGCGTCCCAGCCATCGATGTCCAACGACGGGTCCGCCTCGGCTATGCCGCGGGCTTGAGCCTCCTTTATGGCGTCCTGAGCGGTCTTTCCGCGGGTCATCTCCGATAGGACGAAATTGGATGTGCTGTTCAGGATCCCATGGATGCTCGCGACTTGGATCCCTGGGAGTGTCTTCTCCACCAGACTGAACACAGGCGTTCCATCCATGACCGTGCCCTCGAACCTGAAGCGGACCCCGCGGGAGCGCGCCAGTGCTCTCAGCTCGCAGTAGGCGAATGCTATCGGTCCCTTGTTCGCGGTGACGACATCCATGCCGTTTCCGAGAGCTCTTGTGATGTGATCCGTCGCTGGCTGGCCAGATTCGATGTCGAGCGTTGTCAGCTCCAAGACCATGTCAGCGACGGTCTTGGATATGATGTCAAGAGGACCGAGGTCCGTGTGCGAGTCCGGGTATCCCTTCAGGTCGCCCTTCGTCCCGATCTCCATCAACACGCGGTCCAGATCGAGTCCACTCTCGGACATGAGGGACCCCTTAGACCTCGTGGATATGGCCACGACCTCGATGTCCAATCCTTTGGATCGGAGAAGCCACGGACGTTTCAGAAGCAGCATTCGCGCGAGCTCTTGCCCCACGTTTCCGAATCCGATGATGGCGAGGCGGAGTATCATCTAGCACACCTTCACAATGTCAGGGCCGTGAACCATGTTCGGGGCGGTCACATCTTCGTGAACTCGTCCTTGCCTGCACCGCATTCCGGGCACGTCCAGTCCTCGGGTAGGTCCTCGAATGCCGTGCCAGGGGGAATGCTCTGACTCGAGTCACCCTTCTCGGGGTCATAGACCCAGCCGCAGACATTGCACTGGTACTTCGCCAAGTCGGCCATGTATTTGGTATCCGTTTGCATGTACTTTTACTCTGTCATCTAGCATGCGGGTCGGGAAAGGAATCCGGCACGGAGTGCCTCCGTCCACATCGCGTCTCACGCAGCGTGCGTTTTGCGGGCGCGGGCTGAACGATTGTCGACTCTGCGGGACGAATTTCGTATATCATGTGACGATTCACGGTCGAGAGTTGAACCCTTACTGGTGAAAACCGCGCATGTTTGGTTCGATTAGATACACTTAAGTATAATCTCGCTTGTGTAGGCGCCCGGGGGGCTGAGGGCACCACCGAATCAGTGCTGGCGTCCGCGGTTCCTCACCGCAATCTAATGGGATTTCGGGCAAAGGTGTTCGAATGAAGATAAGCAGCTTCAAGTGGTTGTTCGGCAGGAACTCCGAGTTCTGGCCGACGAACATGAAGACTGGGATGTGGGCATGGGTCGGACACAGGCTAACGGGGCTTGTTCTCGTGGCATATGTGTTCCTGCACCTATCGTTCATATCGACGGCTTCGATGGCTGAGGGCGGCGCGGACTTCGACGCCCTGATGGAGACGACTTCCCAGCCTCTGTTCGTCGCGATGGACTTCCTGCTTGTGATAGTGGTGATATACCATGCGATGAACGGGCTCAGGGTCGTGCTTTTCGACCTGGGTGTTGGGATCAGGCGCCAGAAGCTGGTGTTCTGGATCACGATGGCCATATCGGCTGTCCTGATCGTGGGCGGCATGCTTGCGATATGGCACCTGGTGTTCCCCGAGGGGGTGGCCTGAAGATGTCCGAGCAGAGAGTGTCGACCTCTAAGGTCGCTGGCACATGGGCATGGGCATTCCAGAGGATCTCAGCAGTTCTCCTGATAGTCTTCCTGGGGGTGCATCTGTACGCAGCGCACTTCATGGATGTAGGCGCGGAGACGGGCGAGGAGCCACTGATCACGTTCGACGAGGTCAGCCTGAGACTCGATCAGCTCCTGTACATCGTCGTCGATTACGGCATGTTGTCCATGATCCTTCTGCACGGCCTGAACGGTTTCAGGACCGTCCTGTTCGACTTCGACATGTTCGTGAGGAGGAAGAAGCTCATCGATGTGACCTTGTGGGTCGTCGGTATCGGGACGCTCATCTGGGGCATCGTGATACTCTTCCCCTTCATCAGCGGCGCGGGAGGCTGAGCGATTGTACTACCACAAGATACTGGTGATCGGAGGCGGCCTTGCTGGGCTCAGGGCAGCCATCGAGTCGGCGCCGAAGGTGGACACCGCGATCATCTCGCAGGTCCACCCCGTCAGGTCGCACTCAGGGGCCGCCCAAGGAGGCGTCAACGCTTCCCTTGCGAATAACCCCGCGGCAAAGGACGACACGTGGGAGAAGCACGCGTTCGACACGGTCAAGGGTAGCGACTACCTGGCTGACCAGGACGCTGTCGAGTTCATGACGAAGGAGGCAGGCCCGTGCATATACGAGATCGAGCATTGGGGCTGTCCGTTCTCGAGGACTGACGATGGCAAGATCGCCCAGAGGCCTTTCGGCGGCGCTGGCTATCCAAGGACTTGCTACGCCACGGACAAGACCGGTATGTACATGCTGCACACGCTCTGGGAGCGCTCCGTGAAGCTCAATGTACCGCTTTATGAGGACAGGATCATGGTCGACCTCGTGGTCGAGGGAGACGCGGTCCGCGGTGTCATATGCCTGAACATGAAGACGGGCGAGCTAGAGCAGTTCATGGCCGAAGCGGTGATAATTGCCAGCGGCGGCAGTGGTCAGATCTACGGAAGGTCGACCAATGCGCTCATATCGACTGGCTCGGCTCAGTCCACATGTTACAGGAGGGGTGTGCCGCTCAAGGATATGGAGTTCGTCCAGTTCCACCCGACGTCGCTCTTCGGGACCAACATACTGATGACCGAGGGCGCCAGAGGCGAGGGCGGATACATTGTCAACAACCTGGGCGAGAGGTTCATGTCGAAGTACGCTGCAAAGGCGATGGAGCTTGCCCCGAGGGACATCGTGTCCCGGTCCATACAGACCGAGATCAACGAAGGCAGGGGCATAAACGGACAGGACTTCGTCCATCTGGACCTGCGGCATCTGGGCCGCGAGAAGATCCTCGAGAGGCTCCCTGGCATCAGGGACCTTGCGATCAACTTCGTGGACGTGGACCCGATCGAGAAGCCAGTGCCCATCCAGCCCGGACAGCACTACACCATGGGCGGCATCGATACCGACATCAATGGCGCCACCAAGTTCAAGGGGTTGTACGCTGCGGGCGAGTGCGGCTGCGTGAGTGTCCACGGTGCGAACAGGCTCGGCGGCAACTCGCTCCTCGACACGGTCGTGTTCGGCAAGAAGTCCGGCCAGGTGGCGGCAGAGTACGTCCTCGGCAAGAAGGCCGCGAAGGAGGGCGAAGGCGCGATGAACAAGTGCCTGAGGGAGACCAGGGACCGCATCGACGGCATGCTCTCGAGGAAGGGCACGGAGAACCACTCTGACATCAGGGCTGAGATGAAGGAGACCATGATCAAGAAGGTCGGCATCTTCAGGGACAAGCCGCTGATGGAGGAGGCCTTGGCCAATGTAAGGGCTCTCAAGGCGCGTTTCGCCAACATAACCGTCCAGAACAAGGGCAAGGGCTACAACCTCGACCTGATAAGGGCGCTTGAGCTCGAGGGTATGCTAGACGTCGCCGAGGCCATAGCGGTCGGGGCGCTGAAGAGGGAGGAGAGCAGGGGAGCGCATTCCAGGCTCGACTTCAAGGAGAGGGACGATGTGAAGTTCCTTCAGCATACCATCGCGACCTACTCCCCCAAGGGGCCTGTCATCACATACTCGCCCGTGAAAGTGACCAAGTACAAGCCTGAGGCAAGGAGGTACTGACATGGCTGAAGGAGATCTCACCCTGAAGGTGCAGAGGTTCGACCCGACTGCCGACAAGCTTCCTTACTGGCAGAGCTTCACCCTGAAGACCCGTCCGGGCATGACTGTGCTCGACGCGCTCTTCGAGGTCCTGAATCACCAGGACGGGACGCTTGCGTTCAGGTTCTGCTGCAGGGCTGGAGTGTGCGGCTCATGCGCGATGGTCATCGGCGGTAAGGTCAGGCTCGCATGCGAGACTCAGGTCGTGCAGTTCCTCGGGAAGGGCGACCTCATGCTGAGCCCGCTACCCCACCAGCCTGTCGTGAAGGACCTGGCGGTGGACTATACGCACTTCTTTGACCGGCTGAAGAGGGTCAAACCCTACCTTGTCGGTAAGGAGCCGTACCCCGAGAAGGAATACATACAGTCGATCAAGGAGAGGCAGCTGATAAACGACCCCATCGACTGCATCCTGTGCGGTTCGTGCACGAGCTCGTGCACGATGGCCTGGACCAACAGCGACTACCTCGGCCCGGCCGCGCTGCTGAAATCGTATAGGTTCCTCGCGGATACCCGGGACAACGTCCCTGACGATCGTCTCGACATCATAGAGGGCGAGAGCGGCGTCTGGCGCTGTCACACGCAGTTCAACTGCGTCGAGGTCTGCCCGAAGAAGCTGAACCCCACGGAGGCCATACAGAAGATGAAGATCAAGGCCTTCAAGAGGAAGCTGTTCGGCAGGCGCGGGACGAAGAAGTGAGATAGGGAAACCTCAGAAAACGGAGGAAGAGGCTCGTGCCTCTTCCATCCTCTTGTAGTTTTTCCGAAACCTCAGGGGGCCTACTTCTTCCTGGGCCGTTCCTTCAGGGACGTGA
>JAABQR010000166.1 GCA_011391345.1 Methanobacteriota archaeon
CTTCTCGACGACCCCGCCGATGGTCTTCTCCTCGTTGAAGGCGGGTATGACCGCCGTGATGGTATCCTTTGGGTCATCCGTCATCTGGAACCTTTCTCCGTATCCACCGCCAAGCACCGCGTATTGAAAGGGAAATCAACTTGTCCGCGGCGTCCTCTCAGGGCTCCTCAAATCCCCCCTTAGCTCTTAAGCTTTCCTTCGAATCTCATGTCTTTTCGTCATCCCGTATGATATGAATGCCGAATAACGGCGTATCGTCCCGGTCACCCCTTCCGCACAATCCCGCTAGCCTATCCTGGTCTTAGTGAGAGCGCCCCCTCCCACGAACGTTCATTACCCCTTCGAGGGATACGAAACCGTCCCGTCCCGGAGGAACCCTATGTCTAGGAGAGGCGCATCCATCGTCCTGTCAGTGCTCGTCCTCATGTCACTGGCAGCCTGCATCCGCCTCCTCCCGCTCCAGTGGTCCACCCTCCCCTACAACATCGACGGCCTCTCCGAGCTCAGGGTCACCGAGGACATACTCCTCTCTGGCCACCTCGACTTCCCAACGTCCTCCTCCCACTCCCAAGGCTACGTCGCCGACATGCCCCTCCTCGGCGTCCTGACCGCCTTCATCTGCTCCTCCCTCGGCCTCGACCCCGTCCCCTCCTCCCAGCTCGTCGTCGCCCTCCTCGGCGCCGTCACCGTCTCCATCGTCTTCCTCCTCTCCCTCCAGCTCTGGCCCAACCGTCGCACCGCCCTCGTCTCCGCCACAGTCCTCGCCCTCGTCGGCTCCTTCGCCTTCTCCACCGGCTGCGTATGGAAGGAGTCCCTCGGCTTCCTCCTCCTCGCCGTCATGCTCCTCGCCTACCACAAACGCTCCCTCCTCCCCTACAGGCTCCTCATGACCCTCACCCTACCCCTCCTCGTCTTCACCCACCACCACACGACCGTCGTCTCGTTCGTCATACTCACCTTCGCCGTCTCCCTCGACCTCGCCCGCGCCCTCAGGAAGGACGACATCACCGCCGTCAACCACCTGGACATCGTCACCGTCGTCTCATGCTGGGCCCTCGCCGCCCTCTACTACTCCTCCATCTCCCTCCCGTACCTGGACTACCTCTCCCCGGGCACGGACCTCTACCTCTACATCGCCGTCGCCGCCCTCCTGATACTCGTGGCCGTCACCCTCTCCTCCAGGGACCGCCCCGTCACCCGTCTCCCGATAGAGCTAGTCGTCCCCGCCGTCGGCCTCGTCATCCTCGCCGCGAACTACGTCCACCCCCTCTTCTCGGGGATGCCCTCCCCCGGCGTCATGCTCCTCGTCCCCGCCGCCGCCTACCTCCTCCTCACCGTCCCCGCCTGGACCGGCTCGACGCTCGTCCTCTCGAGACAGGGACCGCAGAAGGACCTCGTGCTCGCGATGCTCCTCGGGCCGCTGTCGCTCATGCTCTTCGGGTTCGTCAGGGGGACCGACCCCACATCCCACCTGATCATCTACCGCACGTTCGACTTCCTCATGCCCGCCTTCGCCATCCTCATCGGCCTGGGCTTCGCGTACATGGTCAAGGGCCGCGTCCGGCTGGGGATGGCCGCGGCCGCGTCGCTCGTGGTCATACTCGCCTCCACGCTCCCGATCGCCTACCAGAGCCAGGAGCTGTTCGGGGTGGAGAACCAGACCTACTGGTACGAATACGACGCCGTCGAGTGGTTCTCGGAGCACGATGTCTCCTCGTACACCTCGGACCAAAGGCTCGGGGAGACCGGCTGGCGCCTGTTCGATATCGAGTACGCCCGTGGCCTACCCTACGACCTCAGGGAGGGGATAGCCCTCAACTCCTCCTCGTTCTTCGTCATCGAGGAGAGCTGGGCCACCGACGGCGCCCAGGAGTTCCCGTTCGGGACCGTCGTGCTGTCGGATGAGACGCTATCGGCCTTCGTGGAGGAGGCGAGCGTGCTGTATGTCGGGGGATCGGCCGGCGACCAGCTCACCCTTCTGATGACCCGGGGCTGAGCGGGCCATCGTCCATCCGAAGACTACATGCAGCCGGCGTCGTGAAGACGCCCACGTCGCCTCGTCCGACCGTTGTACGACCATGTCGGAGTCTACATCGACGAGAGCGGTGACCTGGGGTTCTCGTCCCGTTCGTCGAAACACCTGGTGATTGCCGCAGTCACCACCACCGAGCCGCGCATGCTATCGAGGGTCGTGCGGCGGACTCGCAGGAAGCTCGGGACGAAGGACGGCGGTCTCACCGAGCTGAAGTTCAATGGCAACAGGCCCCTTCTGAGACGGTCGCTCCTTGAAGGTCTGGCCGCTACGGACTCGTGGATTGTTTGGGGGGCGGTCGTGAAGTCCAACACACCCCTCCGTCTGAAGGCGGACAAGAACGAGCTGTATCGATACTTGGTCCGCAGGGTCGTTTCAGACCTTTCGAGGAGGACCTTCGCCAAGGAGATACAGGTCCTCATCGACAGACGCTCCACCGAACCGATGGCCAGACGGTTGCTGGAGAACCGGGTCGAGTCGGACATCACCAGCCATCACGCGGGCCTGTTCCCCCCGGCCGTCAGAGTTGGACACCAGGACTCCGCGAACTCCGAAGGACTCCAGGTAGCGGACCATGTCGCGGGAGCGGTCTTCCAGGGTCTCGAACGGGGCGATGGGTCGTACCTGGCGATCATCGCTGACAAGGTCGTCCACGGCGAGGTCTATTGGTGAAGAAGTGCAGACCCCGGGTGGATTGTTGCCACATGCACCATCCGGTACACAGATACCTCCCGGGACTTACCTGCATGACATCGATTGCGGCCGCACTTGATAAACATGTCGCGCGGATGTAGCTATCCTCTGGCTGGCCCAATCGATTTGAACTGCGCTCACGAGCGCGTGCCCACGCTCGAAGGCCCGTCCAAGTGACTGCATGTAGCACCAACCGAGAACACCGGTTCCGTTCATCGCTTCGTCGATGCACAAGCATGTGGAGGTGTACATCGACGAGAGCGGTGACCTGGGGTTCTCCAAGAAGAGCTCTAGATTCTTCGTCGTCGTGGCGGTGACGTTTCCCGAGCCGGAGAAGTTCTCGCGGACAATAAAAAGAATCAGCAGAAGACGATTCTCTAGGCACGAAAGGTCCATGGAGTTCAAGTTCAACCGCTCCTCCATGTCGACTAGGCGCTTCGTGCTCGATGGCATAGCCGCTGCCATACCGTCGATCTCGTGGACGGCGGTCCGGAAGGAGTGTGCTTCCGCGGACCTGAGGGATGACAAGGACTGGTTCTATGCGTTCATGTGCAGCGATGCCGTCTCGGGACTGATCAGAGAGGTCCGCTCGAGGTCCATCCAGATAATCCTCGACAGGCGTTCGGACAACAGGTCCGTCAGGAAAGGCATCGACTCATGTCTCACGCGCGCCGTTCAAGGCAGCCACAGGGGGCACTTCCCGCCTGAGGTCACAGTCCGCTACGCGGATTCAATGACATGCACAGGCATCCAGGCCGCGGACTTCGTCGCCGGTGCGGTCTTCCAGTTGCTCGAGCGTTCGAACGATGTATACATCGAGAGGCTGCGAGACGGCGTCGTGTACAGCCGGGTCGGCCTCTGAGAGAAATGCGGCCCCCGGAGGGAGTTTTGGCCGGGTCGCACCGTCCGGTGGACCATATACCTTCCGGGATTTACCCGCGACTGACTCATTCTCGGACATTAGGCTTAAAGATTGCGCATGGATGTAGCCCAGGGGTCGCCATTCGAGACCGCCGTGCTGTCTGAGGAGAAGTTGTCGGAGTCCGAGGAGTCGGCGAGCGTGATGTACGTCGGGGGTTCCGCCGGGGACAAGCTGAGTCCGATCAGGACCCAGGGTGAGCCGTCCATCCGAAGACTACATGCAGTCGGCGTCGTGAAGGCGCCCACGCCGCCTCGTCCGACCGATGTACGATCATGTCGACGTCTATCTGGACGAGAGCGGCGACCTCGGTTCGTCTTCCGGCAGTTCGAGGTACATCGTGGTGGCCGCGCTCGCTACCGACGAATCTCACGAGTTCAGGCGGCTCGTCAGGGCGGCGCGGAAGCGGTTTCGTTCCGAGACGGGAGGAGCGATCGAGTTCAAGTTCAACCGGAGCTCCGCAAAGCTGAGAATGCGCTTCCTGGAGGATATCGCTAGGACACACTCCTGGATTGCCTGGTGCGGGCTCGAGAAGTCGAGGATGCTGCCAGCCTTGAAGCCCGAAAGGGAAAGGCTGCTGCATGTCATTTCTGGCTCCGTCGTCTCCGAGATCGCCAGAAGGACTCACGCGCGGTCGATGAACGTAATCGTCGACAAACGCTGGACCAAGGAGAGGCAGAGGGACGACTTCAGTCGGTACGTCGAGAAGATGGTGTCGCTCCATCACAGCGGCTACTTCGCACCAGCCCTCGAAATCAGCCACTTCGATTCGATGGCGTGCGAAGGGCTTCAGGTCGTGGACTTCGTCGCTGGGGCTGTCTTCAAGAGCATCGAGAGAGCCGATGGCTCATATCTCGGGGTCATTGGCAGGAACATCCTGCACGGGGAGCTGTGGTGAAGAAGTGTGCAGTCCCTGGGGGGATTCTTCTGGCGTGCACCGTCCGGTACACATATACCCCCCAGGACTTACCTGCGAGTTTCCCATGGCGGCCGCCGTTCATAAACATATCTCGCCGTTGTAGCATCTCCACTACATGCAGTGCGAACCTGGAACACCCTTCGTGGCGTCCCCTGTTCGATGCATCGTCATGTTGAGGTCTACATCGACGAGAGCGGTGACCTCGGGTTCTCGAGAGGAGGCACGGAGCACTTTCTAGTCGCCGCCCTGGTCGTCCCGAAGGGCACACCGCTCGCAATGGCGACGAACAAGTGCAGGCGCAGGTTCAGATCGTCTCTGAAAGGGAATCCTGAGATCAAGTTCAACCGATGTGGAGCACCAGTCCGAAGGTTCATGCTCGAGGCGACGTCCAATATCGATTCGGCGGTCGTCTGGAGCGGTGTCCGGAAGTCGCTCATCCCTGCCCGCCTCAGGCCGGACAAAGATGGGATCTGGAGACGGGTCGCATGTCTGGCGGTTTCGGAGGTCTCTAGGACGATTCGTGCTCGCTCGATGGATGTCATAATCGACAGAAGGTCCATCAAGAAGGTGGCCAGACGGACAATGGAGAGTGGTCTCAAGGATGCGGTCATTGGCCGTCATGCAGGTATCTTCCCTCCAGACGTCCGTGTCAGCCATATCGATTCGTTCTCCTCCCCGGGCCTTCAGCTCGTTGACCACATCGCTGGCGCAGTGTTCCAACATCTTGAGCGAGGCGATTCCTCATATCTCGAGATTGTCAAGGAGAGGATCGTCCGAGGCGGACTGCGGTTCTGAGAACGGGGCAGCGCCCCAAGTGGAGTGTTTTGGCGGGCACCGTACGGTACCCATATACCCCCCGGGGACTTACCTGCGAGTTTTCCATGGCGGCCGCCGTTCATAAACATATCTCGCCGTTGTAGCATCTCCACTACATGCAGTGCGAACCTGGAACACCC
>JAABQR010000178.1 GCA_011391345.1 Methanobacteriota archaeon
CCTCCTCTTCCTGAAGATTAGGAACACGACGAGGACCACGACGGCTGCGGCTACGCCGACTATGATCAGTATGACCCACAGGCTGAGCCAAGACGGGTCCTCCTCGACCAACACGCTGACGGCCTGAGATGCCGTGGCGCTGGGGTCGGTCATGGAGCTGAAGTCGATGTACAGCTCACGCAGGCCGCTCTCAGCGTCGTCGGGGATCGGTATCGTCAGCATGATCGTGGCAGACTCCCCGGGCTCCAGCGCGACGAGGACGGTGTCCCCCGTCTCCAGGCCCACAACCTCGCCTCCAACTGTCGCCGTCGTCGTGTTGAGGTCGTCCACGTATGCGTACAGATCGATGGCATCCGCCGAATTGCCGATGTTCCGGACCGTCAGGTTCACGTATGCGGTCTCTCCCCGGCGGAGGCTCACTTGCGAGTAGTCGGCTGATACTGAGATGTCGTAGAACGGCAACACGGACACGCCCATCTCCAGAGTCTCGGTCGCGCTGCTGTCCGATTCCGACACGACAGTCACATTGAACGCGTACGCGCCTGCGAGCACGTCCGCGCCTGGCGTGAGGGATAGATAGACACACTGCTCGCCACCTGCCTCGAGGAACACATAGGTGGTGTTCAGGACGGCCCAGAGCCCGTCGACGCCCGACAGGCTCAGCCTGAACACGTCATCGGAATTGCCTAGGTTCGTCACATCGAGGGTGTACCTTACCTCCCTCTCGTCTGGCACCGACATGTTGAGGAACGCCTGGCCCGTCAGCCCGGCATCGACCTCCCAGTGATGCCCCACGATCATGAGGACGTTCCCCTCGCCGGTGTTCCACGTCAGGTTCATGGATGACAGCGTCAGCGTTAGCGTGTTGAGCGTGCCCGGGGGATCGTACCTTGCAGGCGTCACGAGCACGGACACCTCGGCCTCCTCACCGGGTGCGAGTTCCAACTCGTCGTGGGAAGCGACGAGGTCCCATCCGAGGAGGTCTGAAGCGGAAATCGCGAAGGTCTCGTTGGAGTTGGCCGAGTTCGAGACCGTGAACGTGTACACCTCAGGCATCGTCGGCTCGACGTCCCCTCCATCGGGCGATACGACAATCAGTTCGCCGAACCTGATGACATCCACCATGAGGGTGACGCTGTCGTTGACGGAGTCTCTCTCCACACACGTGGCGAGCACGGAGAACGCACGCGCTCCAGGCGTCTCATCCTCGGGGACTGCGACCTCGACGGTGGCCACGGTCGACGAACCTGCGGGAACCGTATAGATGGCTTCAGGCGAGCCACCAAGGTCAATGATCCAGCCGCTTTCGGGTTCGGAGTTCGACAGACAGAATGAGAATGCCGTGTTGCCTTCGTTGGTGATCGTGAGGTTGAAGATGGCGGTCTCGTCGGGCTCGGCAGACTGGCTACTGACGTCGGATGTCAGAGTGACCCCGGGTGTCCGGACGAGCATCGGGACCGACTGCTGGTTGTTGGTTTCGAATGTCTCCCTTACGGCCTGATCGGGGTCGACGGCCACAGTCACTGCAGTCTCGCCTTCGGACGTCATGTGTGAGAAGCCGACGATGGATGAGTGCCCGGCTGCCAGGTAGGCCACCGTGGCGGTCTCGACCGCCACCGAGTCGATTATGAGACGGACCGCCAGGTCTGTGAGGGCATCCCCTTCGAGGTTCCATACGGTCGCGTTGATCCTGACGATGGTCCCGACCAGCGGTTGGGTGGATGATAGGATGACCCCGCCTGCGAGTACCGCCGGGTCCGGCCTGTGGGTCCTGGAGAAGAAGACCTCCATGTTCGGGTAGCCACCCACGTAGAGCACGAGAGTGTTGTTGTCATTCGCGCACATCGCCACGGGGATGGTGGCGTTCCCGACCGTCTCGGAAGTCAGCTCCTGGTCGTAGACCTCGATCTCGCCGTTGTAGTTCATCGCGGAGTAGTGGATTGCCCATCGGTCGGATGTCTGGTCCTGCCACACGACGTCGACGGCGTTGGAGTCGCTCAGGGCTATCCTGGGATATCTGGATTCGGTGTCGTCCTTGGGTGAGATGTTCCTGTCGTCCACTAGCGTGTTCCCGTCCAGGTCGAGGAGCGTGTAGAATATGTCGAAGCTCGCGTAGCGGTCGTCATCGAATACCACATGCGCGTTCCCGTCGGTGTCTATCGCTATGTCGGGCCTTGACAGAGGCGATGCGAATGTGATCCTCGTCTCGGATGTTAGTGGGGTGCCGTCCGCCATGACCTTCCTGTAGAACACGCCGTGGTTGATCACGAGGCCGTTGCTGGAGTCCCTGAAATCGTACCAGACCATGTGGACCATGCCGTCAGCGTCTGTGTCGAGCCTCGGGTGTTCCGATTGTCCAACATCCCCCGTGATGCGCGTGTCGGGCGTGAGTGAGGTCCCCGACTCTCTCAGGCGCTTGTAGTAGATCTCCAGGTTCCCGTCGCCAGCATCGTGGCGCGCGTCGGTCCAGACCAAGGCGAGGTTACCGTCCTGGCACACAGTGACGTCCGGCTCCGTTGAGTTCGCGGGGTCGCTGTCCGATACCTGGAGCCCGTTCTCCTGGAACGTGATGTTGCCCTCGTAGTACCACAGCTTCGCGAACAATAGCTCAGACGAACCGTTGTCCACATCCTCCCACACGATGTATATGTGCCCGTCCGAATCAGCTGCCACCGATGGATTCCGGGATGCGGTAGTGTCGTTGGATATCTTCGCATCGTTGGTGAGTTTGTTGCCTTCGTCGTCCAGCTTCATGTAATAGATGTCGCCGGACCCGGATCTGTAGTCTTCCCACACGACGTGTATATTGCCGTCGTCATCAACACATGAGGAGACATTAGTCGATGTGGCCGAGTCGAAAGTGAGTCTGACGCTGTCCCCGAAATCGTCTATGGGAAATGCGTGAGCGGACGGCGCCGGCGGTCCTTGGAGCAGGACCATGAGCGTCATCGGGAGGAGCAGAACAACGAGCATCGTGCTCGTGAGCGCCGTCCTACTCACGGTGGCCATATGTCAAAATCAGGTCTATCCACTCATAAGGTTTGGTGCTCAATTCTCGCGCCTGACTATCATGTGCGTCAAGTGCAGCGAAACGACACCAGTTGTCCGGACACCGGGTGGGGAAGAGAATCTCGACCGATTCTCAGTGCGGAGATTCCTTGCCAAACGCTTATGAAACGCGCTAAGGATTGTCAGAACAAGCGTCCGTCAGAACCTGTCCAGAGGCTGGCCCATGCGCGTTCTCTCAGAGGACGATTGCGAAAGGCAAGATTCGGTGGCCAAACCTCTTCAGGCCAGTCATGGACCGCAGACGGACGCTCACCTTTCTCCCTCATGCGAGGTTCAGGACCTTGTCGAGCATCAACTGTGTGACGATGGCCGTCACAGTGCTGATCCATGTTATGATTGCGAAGTTGATGTAGAAACTGTGCTTGTGGCTGCCGCCGGCGAAGGAGACGAGGTTCGCGGATATGAGCGAATGCACGAGCATGATGACCAGGAAGACCGCCTCAGCCAGGCCCAGGTCGAATGGCTTCAGCGCGATGGGCAGGTTAATCGTCGTCTGGGAGAGCGCGAACTGCTCGTTCATGATGTTCAGGAGTTGCATCAGGCTCAGCGCGGAGAACAAGGTGAATGTTATGCCGATGGACATCCCGTACAATGTGCCCAGCATGTTGTCGGACGACTGGTACCTCTTGCGCCTGACACCCATCAGCTTCACGAAGTTGTCGCTGATGATGTCGATGACCTTGTCCACCTTCCCGCCCACGGACAGGCCGACGACATACATCTCCGTGAACTTGGAGATCAGGTTGCTCCCACTCTCGGCTGCGAATAGGTTCCAGGCGCGTATCTGGTCTATCCGGGTGAGCAGGCGCTTGTACAGGATCACTATGCCATCCGAGAGCTCCCCGAAATCGTGCTTGCTCAGCCTGCCGACGCCATCCGTGACCGCGGAGCCAGCAGATGCCGCGTAGCTGCCCACGGCCCTCATGAATGAGTCGTAGTTCTCGTCCCTGGCCCTGACCCGCTTCTCCTCCCTCCTTATCATGAACCCTGGGTACAGGAGCGGTGTGACGACAAGCGCGACTATGAGCATCAGGGGCAAGCCCGTCAGGAACCCGAAGGCGGCGAACCCGATGCAGGCTGCGTATGTCGCCGGAAGGACGGACTTCATCACCTTGTCGATCTCGGTCTGCCCCTTGATGTTGTGCCATATGGGGTCCGATGGAAGCAGCGATTTGACCAGATACAGCACCATCCCCTCGACGATGACGAACAGCAAGGCGACGCCCGGAAGAATGAGGGTGATGGATATGTCCACGAACACGGGCAGGAGCGCGACGAACACGAGGATGAACATCAGGGATATCAGCACGGCGACGAATATCTCGTTCAGCAGGTCGAGGTCCTTGAGCGCCGTCTCGTACTTGTTGATGTAGACGCTCATGGACACCTCCCGCTCCTTGGTGAGGAATTCCTCGAGGTCCTCCCCCGCATCGGATGAGTGCGCGAGCCTGTCGAGGAAATCTGCCAGCATCGGCGAGGGAGTCTTGCGGGAGACGGTCCTCGCGGCGTCCGAAAGGCCCATGTTCCAGTATTCCATGAGCTTGTAGATCTTCTCGATTTCAAGGCTGAGCGCTTCATATTCCTTGACCTTTGAAAGGATCTCGAGCATCTTCTTCCTTGGCAGCTTCGATGTCGAGAGGACACTCATCCTGACGAGGAACAGGTGCATGTTCCTCTCTATCTGGACCTTCTTCCGTTCACCCTGTAGCATCGGGTATGTTACGGCCACGACCGAGAAGAGGACGGGGATTGCCAGGAACACGTACTTGAACAGTCCGTCGGCCGCCAGTTCGGGGAACAGGAAGACCAACAAGGCGGTCGCGCCGACGCCGGCTATCACGAGTGGGAGAGCGTATCTCAAGAAGTACTTCTCAATGGGCATGTCGAGGGACTGGTAGAGACGCTTCATCTTGCTCGCAGGCATGGAGGACCTACACGGGGAACGGTAGGCCGCTCACCCCCTTCTTCTGGAACTCCTTGGTTATCTCCGTCACCTTCTCGTACTTGAATATCTTCCTGGAGACCATCTCTTCGAGTATCTTGGTCCTGAGGGCCAGGTCACCGTATATCTTCCTCTTGTCACTGTAGCCCCTCTTGACCGCGATCTTCTCCTCGAGGATGTAGGAGTTGTTCATCCCCTTGAACATATGAGAGTCATCCGCGGCGTTCCACAGGAAGATTGTCCGGGTCATGATACCTCCGAGTGCCTCGTTGTACCCGACGATCTCATCTATGAACATCGTCCGCCTCAGGAATTTGCCTTCCCTGTACACACCTGCCTGGAAGAACGCGACATTCAGGTTGTCTATGAACGTGATGGGCACATTGATGGGGTCGCTGGTGAACCTCTGTATGAGCTTCCTCGTCGATGCCGCGTGGAACGTGGACAGGACAGGGTGGCCCGTTTGCATGGCCTGGAACGCAACGCCCCCTTCCTTGCCCCTGATCTCTCCGACTATGATGAAGTTCGGCCTCGACCTCAGGGCGGCCTTGAGCAGCGAGAACGTGTCGACCCTGCTCTCCTCGGGGCCGAAGTCCCGCGTGGCCAATCTCTGCCACACCTTGTGTGGCACCTGCATCTCGATAGTGTCCTCGGCCGTGTAGACCTTGCTGTCGTACTTGATGAATGGGAGGGCCGCGCCCATGGTCGTCGTCTTGCCCGACGCCGTCTCCCCGCAGAAGAATATGCTCATGCCTTCTTCTAGGCAGAGCCATATGTAGGCGGCTTCCTGGGCGCTGATGGTGTTCCATTCGATCAGGTGGGTTATGCTTATAGGTTCCTCTGCGAACTTCCTGATGGAGAAGCTGGGGCCTTTGACACTCACGTCGTCGGCGTAGATGAGGTTGATACGCGATCCGTCAGGAAGCGTCCCATCCACTATTGGCCTAGCCATCGACGCCGGCCTGCCTATCCTCTCGCTCAAGGCCCGGACATAGTTGTCGAGTTCCTCCATCGACTCGAACTTCACATCGGTCGGCATCGCCTGGAATATCTTGTGGACGATGGAGACGTTGTCGTGCCCGATGCAGTGGATATCTTCGATGTATGGGTCTCTGAGGAGTGGCTCAAGCGGTCCTGCCAGTACGATTGCCAGCTTCGCATGGTATTTGATCAGATCCAGCTCGTGCTGGGTGACGAATATCTTTGGCTCAGTGAAGAGGTCGCCGAAGATGCGTTTGCCGTCGCCATCCGTGACGTTCTCGGAGATCTTTGTCGAGGCGTCTATCAACTGCAGGAGATTCTTCTCGAACTTCTCCACAGATTCGTGCGGGTCCATGTAGACGGCCTTGTTGTAGACCTGTTGGATGACCCTCCTGTACTTGGGTTGCAGGTCCGGTGTCATTGGCGGCTGGACGGACTTGTAGCTGATGGGTATGCTCGCTGTCGAGAACACATGGACGAAGAGCGGGTCGCCTATCGGGTAGATCACGTTAACCTGCTGCTCGTCCCCCATCTTGCGATCGACCACGGGATGGAACTCAGGAGGCGACCTGTGTCTTCTGACGAACTCCTGGACGTATTCAAGGAGGTGCGGGTTCTTCCTCATGGCCTTCTTCAGGCCAGCTTCGTCTGCAGGCATCCTCACCCATCCGCTGAGGCGCCTCAAGCGGCTCCGGAGCAGAGCCAATGCCGCACCCTTGGGCGGAGGTAGCCCTGTGGAGCCTGCGCTCGGTGGCCTCAAAGGCCAATCCAGAACCTGAAGTAATAAGGGTTGGCGCCCAATTCTCAGGCCTGACTATCAGTGCCAGCAAACGTGGATCAGACCGTGAACGGCAGGCCGGCCACTCCCTCCTTCTGGAATGCCTTGAGGATGTCGTTGACGGTCTTGTAGGAGGTCATGTTCGTCTCGACCATCTTCTCGATGATCCTGGTCCTGAGGGCGAGTTCCTTGTATATGTCCCTCTTGTCTTTGTATCCCCTCTTGACGGCGATCCTTTCCTCCAGTATGAACGAGTTGTTCATCCCTCGGAATATGTGCTGGTCGCTCACCGGGTTCCATACGAAGACTGCTCTGGTCATCACTCCGCCCATCGCCTCGCTGTAGCCCAGTATCTCCTCGATGGACAGGGTCCTCCTGATCAGCTTCCCGTTCCTGTACACGCCCGCCTGGAAGACCGCCACGTTCAGGTTGTCCATGCTCGTGATGGGCACGCTGATCGGGGCGCCGGTGAACCGCTGTATCATCCTCTTGACGGAGGCGGCGTGGAATGTCGCCATGACCGGGATGCCGGTCTGCATCGCCTGGAACGCGACGTTCCCTTCCTTCCCTCTGATCTCACCCACGATGATGTAGTTGGGTCTGGATCTGAGTCCAGCTCTCAGGAGGGCGAAGGTGTCGACCTTGCTCTCCTCCGGGCCGAACTCCCTTGTGGATAGTTGTTGCCAGACGGCATGAGGCGGCTGCACCTCCAGGGTGTCCTCCGCCGAGAATATCTTCTGGTCGTACCTTATGAACGGGAATATGGCGTTGAGCAGGGTCGTCTTACCTGAGGCGGTCTCACCGCAGACGAACACGCTCATGCCGTTCTCGAGACAGAGCCAGAGGTATGCAGCCTCCTGCGCGGAGACAGTGTTCCATCCGGAGAGTTGAGCGGCACTCAGGGGCTCCGCTGAGAACTTCCTGATGGTGAATGTCGGCCCGTTGACGCTCACATCGTCAGCGTAGATGATGTTGATACGGGAACCGTCCGGGAGGGCGCCGTCGATGATCGGTCTCGATATCGAGGCGGGACGACCCATCCTGTCACTCATCCCCTTGGTGTACTTGTCCAGGTCTGAGATGTTCGAGAACTTGATGTTCGTCTCCACCATGCCCAGGATCTTGTGGTACAGGTTCACCTCCCTGACGCCGACGCAGTGGATGTCCTCTATGTACGGGTCCCTGAGTATCGGTTCGAGGATGCCGTTCTGAAGGATGTTCCTCTTGACGTAGTACTCCAGGATGCTGTAGTCATCCGGGGTGACGTAGATCTTGGAGTTGGGTTTGAACAACTGAACGATCTTCGAAGGGATGCGTCTCTCTGTGACCTCGACTATGTCGTTCAGGAGCTTGTCCAGGACCTCGTTGAACTCCTCATCGGTCGAGTGGATCTTCTCCTTCCCTGACTTCAAGAAGACATTATTGACGACCTTCTCGTACGCTTTGCCAAGATCGTCCTCCATCATTGGCTGGACGACATCGTACTTGTGCCCGGTGTCCTTGGAGCCATGCAGGTGTATGAATATCGGGTCGCCGACAGGGTAGATGACATCCACGGTCGCCTCCTTCCCGAGGTCCCTGCCCAGCGTATCCATGAACTTTGGCGACTGGTTCGTCGTCTGAGCGTATCTCTGAAGATAGACGTTCAGGTGGGGGTTCCGTTCCAGGACCTTGCTGAACTTCGCCGCCATGACCGTGGCCTCACACGACTGATGTGATCTCGATGACCATGCCCACATTGGGTTCTATCCTGAAGCCCACGACCGGAGACACCCTGTACTCCGTACCGCCGAACCGTTTCACCATGATGCTCCTGGATATCATCCCGCCGACCTGTGACACGATTATGCTCAGATACACGTGGCTGTCCGACTCGAACGGCGCGAGCGCCTTCGGGTCCAATTCAGTCGGGTCCACTGTCACCACGATGCTCTTGCCCATGCCGGTGAGTCTCTTGAAGAATGACAGCACGCCTATGCTGTTGTCTTCCCCATGCAGGCTGTTGCTGACGAGGCTGGAGAAGGTGTCTATGATCATGATGTCACTCTTGTACAGTTCCTCGGAGCCCATCAGCATGCCCAGGAAGTCGCTCCTCTTCCTGGCCTTGCCCACGAGTGGGTACACGGGCACGAACTTCAGCTTCCCGTTCAGGAGCCATGAGGATATGGGGTAGTCGAGCGAGTACATCTGGTTGATGAAGTCCCTGACGGTCAGCTCCGTCGATATGCACGTGACCGAGTGTTGGTTCGAAAGGAATCCGTAGATCATCCGCTGGACGAGGGCGCTCTTCCCGGTCCCATGCGCTCCCTCGACCAACGTTATCGTTCCCGCGGGGAGGCCCTGACCTAGCTGGTCATGTAGGTCGTCTCTGGGTATCTGTAGCTTGTAGGTCTCCCCCATTGGAGGGTTCACCCCGTCATATGCGGAAGCTGAGCTTGTCAGAGACGCCGTTCTCGGTGGTCACCTGTACCGAATGGTCCCCCTCTGTCAGATTCTGGTCTATTGATATCGTCAGCATGCTCGCGGGGTCCCAGTAGGACAACGTGTTCCCGCTCAGCGTCAGCGTGTAGTTCGTGACCGCAATCCCATCCAACATTACTGTGATATAGTTTTGGTTCAGGACGGTCCTGCCCACGTTCTTGACATATATCCTGACGGGGTCGTTCGGGACCTCCTCAGGGTCGTTTATTATCGCAATATCCGTCAGCAGGTCCTTCTCCACATTATCGCTCTTCTGGTCTATCCCGTTGGTTATCTTGGACACTCCGTTGGCGGCCACGGCGACTACTGCCGTTGCCACGATCAACGCGGATATGAAGAATATCAGCTGAGTCGATGCTCCGCTTGCGCCCATCATCTCCACCTCCTATTGCACTGTGACACATGAGATTCCATTCTCTACCACCACTTTGATGTTGGTACCCAGGTTCTCCACGACGAGTCCGTTCACACCGTCGGAGACATACATCTTGCCGGTGACGTCTACGGCACTCACAGAGTCGCTCAGCAGGCTGTCGACTGTGTCCACGGGCGACCCCGTTGCGTTGAACACAGCCACCTCGCTCGATCCGTTGACGACATACACATACACGTCGTCCAGGCCGATGGCGCTGGCACAGATATCCGTTGGTGACGAGAGCCCTACCGTGCCGATCAGCTCCGTCCCCCCGCTGCCGTCCAGCTCGTACACGTCGACATGGTATCCCAAACTGTAGTCGATTACGAAGATGTGCGAACTGACGAAGATGTCCCGTGGCGAGGTCATCGTGCCTCCGTTTGGCACAATCGAGTCTACGAATATCCCCGTGGCCAGGCCGAACCGGTCGACGTGGCTACTGTTGTCTATGATGTATATGTAATCGGAATCGACGCTGAATGAGGTCAGAACGGACGAGTTCGTCGTGTCGTCCACTATTCGGTCCACCCAAGCCCCGTCGAGCCCGAACCGATCTATGTGTGTGCCCTCATCCAGTACGTAGAGGTAATCCCCCCACACTTTCAGGTCCGAGGGCGAGACCATATTGGCTGAGTCTGTGATCGTGAAATCGAAGACGCTTCCTAGCGTGAAGACATCTATGTCCGGTCCGTCCAGGACGTAGACGCTCTTCCCAACAGAGATATTTGAAGGGGCAGACAGGGAGACGTCATTGGTGAGCGAAGCGCGCGGGTCGAGGTCGGCCTCGAATGACACATCGGGATCATCGACGGTAATCGTGAGGACCTCCATCGGGAGCCAGACCTCGGTATCCGTCCCCTGGATGGACTTGTTGAACGAGGTGGGGATGGTCCCCTCCAGGATCAGGTCGACCTTGGATATGTCCAGGACCTTGCTGCCAGTGTTCTGAACTCTGATATCTAGGGTGTTCGAGTCCCTCTGGTAACTGACATCGAGTATCGTCACTTGCGTATCGAGTCGATCGTTCATGTATTCGTACTTCTCATCGAACGATTCCGACACGGAGTCGAAGGCGTCGTTCAAAGAGGAATAAAGAATAGAAAAAAGGATTAGAAAGGCGGCGAAGAATATCGCCATTGTAGCCGAGACACTAAACCCCATGAAAGCCCTCCAGACTCTCCTTGAATTTGGAGATGTTCTGTTCGAGGGAGTTAAGGCGGTCCTTGTCAACCTCTAGCCCGGCAATCTTCTGCACGAACAGCAGGGACTTCAGGTGGTCGTCTGCGGACAGACGCCAGTCTTCGACCTTCTTGTACGGGGCAGCTGTCGGTGGCGGGAGGTCGCGGAACACGTCCTCCCTCACCTCCTCCTGGCCCATGTACTTGGTCACATCCTGCATTTCTCCGCGCGCGTAGGACATGATCTCTGATTTCACGTCCTCGCTGATCCATCCTACATCGACATAGTAGTCTAGCACGAGCGACATCCTTTCCCTGGTCACGCGCTCGAACAGGAACTCTATCCAGCGCATCACGAGGACCAGCGTCAGGTAGTCGTGTGGGATGTACGCAAGGAGCGGCTTCTTGTTGTGTTTGCTCCTCGCGGACGCTCTCACCTGCCTTTCGTATTTCTCGTCCTTTGAAGTTTTGTCGAGTGTCGGCGGGGGCTCTCTCCTGGGTCCGGAGAACACTGTCTCAACGGTAGCGGTTGACGTCCCTGGCTCCCACGGGGCGGCGTCGCGGCTGGCCTTGGGCCCTTTGCCATTGAAGGTGGGCGGCTCCACTTCCCCTTCCTGATATGGCCGGAACTCCGGTATGTCTCCGTCCAGCTCGATTGGAGCGAACGGAGCGGGCTCAGGCATCACAGCCGGTTGGGGCTGGACAGGTGGGGGGGTCTTCTCGGAGACATCTAGGAAGGGGTTGAACTTGGCGGACACGACCTCGTAGACGGAAAGGAGCTTCCTTATGTCCTGTTCCATCTGATTGAGCCGGTCCCGGACCTTGGCGTTCTCGTTCCGATCCGTTGTGAGAGCGGAATCGATCCGACCCATCTTGTCTTCGATCTCCTCCAGGCGTCCCATGAGTTCGCTTAGCTCCTTGACGCCCGTGAGACCTGCGCCATCGGCCTCGTCCTCTCCCAAGTAGTCCTCATCTTCCGCGCTGACGAGCTTGTCGGCTCCCTGGCTCGTCTCGGTCTCCTCGTAGGCCCCCTCTTCCGCCTCCTCTTCGAATCCCTCCTCGAAGCCTTTCAGCTTCCTTCTTGCGGAGGAACCGTCTTTCTCTGGTTTCTTGCGGAACAGGCCAGCCATTTCTTTACACCATTTCCCCGTGCTCTCTAGTCAGGGCGCCATCCCCCTCCCAGAAAGGGAGGGGTTTGGTGATGCCCTGACGGGTTCGCAGAGGCTTGTGTCTCTACTTCAGGACAACCACGCTGCTTGCCTCGAGCGTCGATGGTGCAGTTATCTCGAGGAGAGTCGGAACACCATGCTTCGGCATTAGCAGCACAGATATCTGCTCCTGCACATCGAGACCCATCACCATGTCTGACAAATCCAGGTGGACCTGGAAGATGTCGCCCGAAGTCATCATGGCTGCAGTTGTTGATGGGGCCATGTCCCTGAGTTCTGACGCGCTGAAGTAGGTCCCGTTCGAGGTCCCACCATAGTTCAGCGTGACCTCTGAGGTGGACCCGCCGCCGATGGTCTGTATTACTTCGATCTTCGCGTCAGCCAGGTTGATTCCGGGGCTACCGGCCGTCAGAGCGATCTTGATGTAGACATCAGTCACGTTCGAGCCAGTTCCCGTCACTCCCCAGACTGCCAGCACCTTGAACCCGGTGGCTACGTCCTGCAAAGCCTCGTCCCCGGTGCTCTCAGCCTGTTGCTGCAACTTGTATGCGGTCTGAACCAGTACACCCGCGGCCACAGCGGCTACGAGTATCATGGCGATGAAGATCAGAAGGGTACCAACACCCATCTCACCTTCCTCTTCCATCTTCCTCTTCTTCCATGCTAGTTTCTGCATTCTTTCTTCCTCCAATCTCGCATCTTTCCCAGGTTCCGTACCTGAGGGACGACCGGCGAACCTGCCGGCGCGGGAATCGTCAGAGCCGATCCTGGCTCCCCCGCCGAAGGCGGGACATCGAGAGCTTCCTCTGCTCGATGTAGGTCCAAAACACACGGTTTTGTACCCCGTACTTGGCACGTCGTTGCTCTGGGGCGATTTATCGATTCTGGCGGCAACCAGGTCAATCGTGTTTACCAGGTCCTCACGCCTCACCTCCGAGGCAACCGCCGTGCCCTACAGCGGGGAGTGAGAGAGATGTGCCTCCCAAGGTTGGCTTGAGAGGCACTATCCACAGGGCATGTAGACCTCTCTCGAGCCCTTACTATCGGGAGGATGAGTCATAAACATTATTATACAAATATTCAGAAAAATTACTAGGGGTGAGAATCACCCCTGATTCGCTCCGAGTTGATCCTGGAGCAGCTGGCTCCCAAGAATCAAACGAGTATTACGTACCTGTACGTGCCGAGGTACGGTATCCTGCACTCCTCGAGAGTGGGCTGTCCGATTGCCGGGATGAACTTGAGGGAGAACGACGAGTCCGCATGCAGGTTCAGTCCGATCTCGCCCGCGTCGATGAAGACCTTCACTAGGGCGCTATCGTAGAGGGAGAATGTGGTGGCGAAGGTGTTGTCGGAATCCCTCAGGATCTCCACGGAGAACATGGTGGCGGTCGCGCCAGAGACTCCCAACTGACCCGAATTGAAGTTCAGGGTGACATCGGTCATGCCATCGGTTATCTCAATCATCATGGTCGTGAACTGCACCGGCCTGCTTCCCGGGACGGTCTTGACCTTGATCTCAATGATCTGTATGGTGTTAGATGGCATCGACGACTGGGCGTAGTTGCCAGCGGAATCGACTGCTACGACTGCGTAGTAGTAGAGCGTGCCCGTTGTGCCCGAGTAGTCAGAGTAGTTCCTGGCGCTCGAGCCGAGATCTGCCAACGGCGCCATGGTCATGAGCTCTTCGATCGTGTCAAGGGCGCCGATGCTGGTGCTCCTGAAGATCAAGTATGACGAGACAGACGTCTGAGCGTCGGTCGCTTCCGTCCAGGATACGTTCATCGACTGCGGGGCCTGTCTGACGGATACTGACCCTGCGTTTTCCGGTGGGCTCGCATCCACTGTCAGCGCATCATAGCTCAGTGTGCCAATGAACGCCTCGTTCCCAGCGTTGTCTCGGACCACTATGAAGTAAGAGTATACACCAATCTCCGAGGGGGCGTCAACGTGACTCGATGTGGTGGAATTGAGCTCCTCCAGGAGCGTCGAAGTGACTGGGACAGTCACCACGGTCCTTCCATCCTGGATGGTGACAGGCAGAGAGCTCACAGACCCCTCGGTCCTGTACAACCTCTGAATATCTATTCCGCTCGCGGCGTCACTCGCAGGCACCCAGAACAGTGCCACTGAGTACTCATCGGGCCTGGCCGTGCTCGTCATCGAGCCACCAGCTGGCGGTGCAAGGTCCTCGTCTTGTGACGAGTCGTCCGTGGAGGTGGAGCTGTCGATGGCGGTGTAGAGTACGATGTTCCCCGCCCTGTCTACGCCCACTATAGCGTAGGCGTAGGATGTCGAGTTGTCGTCCCTAACGGTATAGTCAATGTACTGTACGGTGGAACCAGAACCCGCACTGATTCTGACGAGCTCCATGAATGGGTTCAGCTGGTCGAGCGTCAAGAGCCGGTTCCTGGCGATCTGCTCGTTGAAGACGGCCGGGTTGGTCGGGTCGTACACGGATGTGCGATACACGATCTCCTCGTATAACCCCGATCCGAAATCGTTCGCCGGGGTCCAGTTCAGGGCGACACCTAGCACTGACGTCCCGTCGGCCGAGGCTGTGACATTCCATAGTATTCCACCGATGGGCGCCTGGTTGTCTGTCACTGGCATGTATCCCGAGACTATCGTCGACGCTTCTCCGTCCGGGTTTCTGTCACCTGCGATGTTGACGACCGTCAGGCCGCCAGCTACTTCCGACACCGCGTCGTCCGCGGTCCTCTCGGCCTGCTCCTGGAGCAGCGCGGCCGCGTACAGTATGAGCGAAGCCGCTATGGCCGCCACCAGCACGATCGCGATGAATATGATCAGAGTGCCGATACCGACATCGGCTTCTTCGTCCTGCGCCTTCAGTTGTCGGATCTTGCGAATCCCCATCCCAGTCCTCTCCGTGTTTGGAGGGCATGGAACGTGGCTATGTTCGGGTCGCAGCGGTCACCAACGTGGGACACTATCAGAATGTGCAGGTCCTACGGACCTGCCTACTAGCTCGTCCTGAGGACGAGAGCCTACGGTCTACATGCCCTGTGGATAGTGCCTCGAGATGCGTTGGAGGCTGTTGCTATTCAATCAGGGCCGTTGATATATAAGGCGACCAGCCGTGATTTTCACGGAAGAAAATCAGAAGTGTAAAGGGTTTGGTCGAAGCCTGGTCCAGGCACGTTCGGATGCCCTGTGTGTACGGTTTCGTCTCTCGGCGCAGCGGCGGAACACCTGTAGAGTATCACACCTTGTAGTAGTCCGCAAGCCGTCTCTCGAACCGACTGATGCGCTCGTCGACCTCGACCCAAGTGTTCCTGTCGACGTCCATTCCGGCTATCTCCATCATGAACATCCAGCACTTGATGTGGTCTTCGGGCGTCAGTCGCCAGTCGACCTCTTCCGTTCCAGGCTCCTTGTCGGAATCGGTCCCTCTCCTTATCAGGAGGTTGTGGTCTTCGACGTCCTCTTCCATCAGCGCCTGCTCTTCAGAAGGCGCTTCGGGCTTCGCCCCTTCAGCCAACGCAGACATGTATGCGGCTGCCTGCGTCCCCATCCATCCTATCCTCTTGTAGAAGACGAACAGTTCAGGCATGGCCTCAGGGTCAATCTTGTCCATGAGGAACGAGAGCCATCGCATCGTGATGATGTTGGTCCTCGAATCGACCGATATCACTTCCAACGCGGCTTCCCCGTTCTCGCTCATGGGATCACAATCCTTCAAAGCCTTCTAGGTGAGGTTCTCGTATGTGTTCGAGAGCACTGACGGCGCAACCACCGACAGATATGTCGGTATGCCGTGCTTCGGGATGATCAACAGGTCCGCCTGCTGCTGCGACGCCAGACTGAGGCTGTTCGCACTCAGGTCAACGTGGATGAGGGCGATGTCGCCTTGTGTCATCCCCGGCTCGCCTGTGGTCCAGTCGTTCGTGGGGTATGTGTCCCTGATCTGTGTCGCTCCGAAGTAGTTCGCAATAGAGCCAGTGACACTGTATGCCAACGAAACGTCGGCGTCACCGTTCGTGATCTCGATGATCACGTGCTCGAGGTTGATGACCGGGCTGCCCGCTGCCAGGGTTATCTTGATGTATAGGTCGGTCACCTCAGGGACTGTCAGGTCGGTCACCCCGTACGCTGCGAGTATCCTGAACCCCGTGGCCACTTCCATCAGTGCTTGATCTCCTGTCGATTCCGCCTGCTGTTGTAGTACATACGCGGTCTGGACGAGCACTCCCGCGGCAACCGCCGCGACGAGTATCATCGCGATGAAGATCAACAATGTCCCGACCCCCATCTCAGCTTCTTCGCCCATCCGCACCCTTCTGGGCTTGGATATCTTATTCATCTCTCATACCTCCGTGGTGTGTGTGCGGGGAGGCGAGGCATCGTGTCCTGGGACCATGGGATTGGAGGGCGGCAGTGAGGAAGCACTGCCGCTGTCACATGGATTCAGAATCCGTTGCCTGGCCTATCCGCCGTTGTTGTTGTTCTAGCTCACTCCCTAGGAGGTCTACATGCCCTGTGGATAGTCCAAGCGTTGCCCTGCGCGGGGTGTTACTTCCGCCCCTGAGAGCCAAAGATGATTATCATGTGTAATAAAAGACAGTTCCGGTGTGATTCTCTTTTTAGAAAATCAGCTTGTGCGGCTGAGCGCACATGCTGGCAGAACAATGCAGAGGTTTCCTGCGGGTGCTCCGCAGTCGTGAATCTGTCGCAGAATCAGAACTCTCTCGGCTTCGGCAACGCCATGTTCTGGATGATCTCGAGCGGGGCGGACCTGAAGTTCATGTCCACCTTCATGCGGAGCGTGCCCTTCTCGTAGACCATCGTCACGCTCCCTATCATCGAGCGGTACACCTTGTACCTCTTTCCATCCGATGTGAGCTCGCTGCCTTCCTGCTCGATCAAACCAGATGTCCCGAGCTCCCTCAGTTTCCTGTAGCAACTCGCGAGCGGTATGTCGAACATGAACGCAAGCTCCCTGGCGCTACGGGCCTTGTGGCTCGTGGCTGCAAGGATGTTCATGTTGTATTCATCTGTGAGTATTTGCGCGATACTCATCTTCTTAGCGTCCGCTGTGATGCCCAATTCGGTAGCCGTATGGATCCCCTCGTTAGGGGGGAGTTAGAGCTTATTCCCGTCCCTTATCCAGGGGTACTATTTTGTCAATATATATAATTCACGATTTGTTTGTAACTGGTGAGAATCACCTGAACTTCTCACGGGCGCTCTTTCGGGCCGGCCAGATGTGCCGGTCATTCCTTGCCCTCAGGACTGCGTCATACCGCGGGGTATCGTCTCTGATTGTCTCGGCTTGGAATTGAGCCAGATGGTTTATGACGGATGACATAGAATTGTCAAGGTCGAGGCCATCCGGGATGAACGCGTACGAGCTGTCCAAGCTCTTGGTCGATGAGTACTCGGCCAAGATCCTCATCTACTCGAGGGACAGGCCGCGCACCGTCCAGGACATGTGCCAACGTCTGGACATACCCGTCACGCTGGGTTATAGGAGGGTCAACACTCTCCTGTCAGAGGGGCTCCTGGAGTGCGAGGGCAAGGTCCTCACGCAGAAGGGCAAGTGGACCAGGACCTATTTGTCCCAGGTCAGGCGAGCCCAGATATTCTTCGATGACGGCAAGGTGCGGCTGAAGTTCGAGCTAAGGACCGGCCAGGTGAAGTGGTCCGAGGACTGGATCGCATCCGTGGCCGTGTAGGCACACGCATCTCGTCGAACTCGCCCGGACTGATAATCATATCCGAGATTCGACCGGAAACATATTTCACCGTTCTACCCGATGGGGCATGCCGTAGTCTGTCTTTCGCAGGTACGGCATGTGAGGGCCAGGTTGACACATTGCCTGGTGCGGGTATGAGCGCAGAACCGAGCGGGCGCAGGGACAAAGGGCCCACCGACGTGGACCTCGCGAATTACGCGAGGGCATACATGGGCGCCTATATGGGTGCAGTCCAGAGCGAGAGCCCTGAACACCCGCCAGTGTTCTTCAAGAACTATCCATACTCCATCGAGGCATGCTACATGCCCAACGACAGCTTCTGCCTCCTGTTCGAGAAGTCCGAGAGGCCGACGATAGCCGTTACCAGCCAAGACTGGGAATACGTGATGGGCAAGGTGATGTCCGGCGTGTCCTACCTGGCGACCGTGTACCCACACGAGGGCTTCTCTGTGGATGACGCCGTGGCCAAGGGACGCCGCGACGCGATCAGGGACATACGCGCTATCGAGAGTTCGGATATGGTCGACGCCACTCGTCAGCTCGAGAAGGCCATCAGCGAACTCAGCAACATGGGTGATTGGACGAAGAACCCCGTGAAGATGGCCGAGACCGTCATGGCCAGACTGGAACCGATCAGGCAGGCGGTCCAGAGGAGCGGTCCGACCGTGGACATGCTTGCGATGGTCGACGGTCTCAGGCACTGCAACATCGCTCCAGCGAGAGGTAAGCTCGACCCTGACGACCTCGAGGCGTTGTCGGGTGTCTCATCGCTCATGTCGGACCTCACCGCGATGCTCAGGGACGTGAAGCTCCAAGGAGAGAAGTTGGAGGACGTCCAGGAACATCTGAGGGGAGAACTCCACGATTTCAAGATCGAACTGGATAAGAAGATCGCCAAGGGACTCGGGGTCATACTGGCCACGACGGACAGGAAGATAGACAAAGCCATCGCGTCCTCTCATGCACCGGCGAAGGATCCAGGCACGCAGTCCGCCGTCGCGAGCCTTGCGGACGAAGTGACCGCCCTCAAGAGCACGATCGAACTACTGCGGGTCCCGGAGGACGAAGAGGACGAGAACGACCTCC
>JAABQR010000168.1 GCA_011391345.1 Methanobacteriota archaeon
CAACGGTTAACTAACCCGTCGGGGATAGCAGCGCCCGATGGCCGCGGAGCTTAGCAGCGAGGACGTCTCGAGAGTGCGCGATTACTGCACGGACAAGAGGATGTCTCTCGCCATCGTGCGCACGCGCGAGGCCCCGACTGAACTCGGCAGTCTGTTCGAAGGCTTGGGCGAGGCGTGCTCCCTCTCCTTCAAGAGGAACATGTGGTCCCCGTGTGCCGATTTCGGATTCGCTGAATTATATTCGAACGAGAGAATCCTCGTAGTGTTGTATATCGGAGGCGAACATACGGAACTCGTAAGCCTCTCGGAGATAGACGACATCTTCCTCCAGGACCTCGAGGACACGTTGGCCTCCTCAAATATCCAGTCGTCCACGATCAGGGACGGATTGTAGCTACTCCGGCCTACGGCCGGACGGGCCCTCGTACCACGCTGGCAGGTATCCCAGAAATCATATTATAGCACGAGTTGACTGGGCATCAATTGGTGTCTTAGGTTGGTGGCTCAACTTTCCTCCTAAGCAGAAATTTTGACAATCCCCACCACACCAACCGAAAGACACCTTAACTCTCCTTCATCGTCATGATGTGCGCGTGCGCGCTATTGCGTGCGCGGCGCGACTCCGATATTCGTTGCACGTTTTTCAGGGCTCTTCCGGGCGCCTGCATTTATTACCTCCGGGCCTAATCCATGTATCCGATGTCCGTCGAGGATGCCGTTCTGAAGAAGGTCAAGCCGACCAGGGCGCAGGACGCGAAGGTCCTGGATGCGGTCCACGAGCTCGAGTCCCTCGTATCCAGCGAGGCCAGGCGTCTGGACGCGCATGTCGAGCTGATGCTTGTGGGGTCGGTGGCCAAGGGGACCCATCTGAGGGACCCTGACATAGACCTGTTCATGCTGTTCCCGGAGAGCACATCGCTCGAGACGTTGAAGGAGAAGGGCCTCGCGATCGGCAGGGCCGTGCTCGGAGGCAGGGAGCACTACGCCCAGCACCCATACGTGAGAGGGGATTTCGAGGGCTTCCAGGTGGACCTGGTGCCGTGCTTCAAGGTCAGGGACACGAGGAGCAAGATGAGCGCGGTCGACAGGACCCCGTTCCACACCAGGTTCGTGAAGGAGAACCTTGGCAAGGACCAGGCGGACCAGGTGCGCCTGCTGAAGCGCTTCATGAAGGGCATCGGGTGTTATGGCGCCGAGGCCAAGGTCCAGGGATTCTCGGGCTATCTGTGCGAGCTCCTGGTCATGCGTTTCGGCACATTCGGCTCCGTCCTCCAGGCCGCGTCGCAGTGGAAGAGGCGCGAGCACATCGAGCTACCTGGCCATGAGGGCAAGGAGTTCTCCGAGCCCATCACGTTCATCGACCCTGTGGACGCCTCGAGGAACGTCGCGTCTGCGGTGTCGCTCGAGAGCCTGCTCCTCCTCATACGTGCCTCGCGCGAATACCTCGGGTCGCCCTCGGAGAAGTTCTTCTTCCCGGCGGGGAGGGCGCCATGGCCCCCATCGAAGGTCAAGGAGGTCGCGGGCGAGAGGCTGGGGAACATCGTGTGCGTGTCGTTCCCGAAGATCGACCTGATAGATGACGTCGTGTATCCTCAGCTGAGGAAGTCCCTGTCCGCGGCCGTGGCCCTCCTCGAAAGACAGGAATTCGAGGTGGACCGCACCAGCATCCATGTCGACGGGCTCGCCCACCTGGTCATAGAGCTTGCGTCGCTCACCCTCCCGGACGAGAGGAAGCACAGGGGCCCCCCCGATAAGTCGGAGAACGCGAAGGAGTTCCTGGCCAAGTGGCGGAAGAATGGCCTCTCCCCTCCGTTCGTGGAGAGGGGACGTTGGTACGTCATCGTCAGGAGAGATGTGACCCGAGGGGACGAGCTCCTCAGACAGGAGATGCGAAGCCTCAGCCTCGGGAAGGATGTCAAGAAGGTCAGCGAGCTCTCGGTGCATGCCGGTCCGGAGATGCTGAAGAAGGAGCACCTTGCGGCCCTGACGGAGCACTTCGACGACAGGGCTCCCTGGGATAGATGAGCCTCAGGCGGAGACCGGGATCGCGCTTGCGGGCATGAACACTGTCACGTGGCCGGCATCGTCGGCTGCTCGTATCTCGAAAGTGAGGCTGCCGGACAGGATCTGGTCGCCGGTGAGCAAGAAACCGTATCTGTGGTTCTCTTCGGGCGTCATGCTGACGAAGTTCTCCCCTCCGTCCACAGACATGAGCGCGGTCACGAGCTCGCCGTTGTCAGCCACCTTGGCCGTGATATTCACCGTGTAAGCCGCAGAGGCGTGGATCATCGAGTCCAGAGACTCACCCCATCTCGGGACCCACACATACGCCCCGACGGAATCCACATACTCGTAATCTATGGCCGTGACATTCGTGCCGTTGTCGACCCAGACCGTCACTTCGGTCACGGTTGGGTCGGCGTGGTCGGCGATGGGGAAGTTGAACATCAGGACCCAGACGGCCAGGAATGTGAAGAAGAACCATGCGATGTTCCCGGCCCAGTTCTTCTTCTGGAACTGGGTTACGTCAACCTTGATGAATGGGTAGAAGTACTTGAGGGAAACGAGCCCGGCGATGACGAGGGCGAGGCCTAGCGGGACCAGGTCCTGGTCGAGGTTCGCCATCACGCCAGCGACGATGCCGAAGACCGAGGCATAGCCCACGGTCAGCAGGACCGTCTTCGTGTCCCTGAGTTCCTTGAGCAAGAACTCCTTCTCGTCGAACTCAGGAGGTGTGAACTCGTAGTCCTCCTTGTCTTCCTTGTCCTTCTTTCTCTTCTTGGCCATTCTGGCCCTCGAAGAGCTGGGGCTATTTAATACCTTTTGGTGGGGCCTCCGCTCGAGTTCACGCCCCACGCGCGCACCACTTTCGCCTACCTCTAATCCATACCCTTATATTCGCGGCTCGGACTCTTGAGACACGCAGGTGCAGTGTCTACATGTCCGAGGAGGAGATTGCAAAGCTCCCAGGCGTTGGGCCCGCGATCCTAGAGAAGCTCAAGGAAGCGGGGTACAACGACATCATGATGATCGCAGTGGATTCCCCCAAGAACCTGGCGGAGCTCGCTGAGGTGGGCGAGTCGACCGCTGCGAAGCTCATTGCGGCCGCCAAGAAAGCTGCCGATGTGGGCGGCTTCGAGACGGGGGATGTCCTCCTGGAGCGCAGGAAGACCATCGCCAAGCTCGGGTCCGGGTCCAAGTCCCTGGATGAGCTCATGGGCGGAGGGTTCGAGTCGCGGGCCATCACCGAGTTCTTCGGCGAGTTCGGTTCTGGCAAGACGCAGCTGTGCCATCAGCTCGCGGTCAACTGCACGAGGCCGTTCGAAGAGGGCGGGCTCGAGGGGCACACGATGATCATAGATACCGAGCAGACCTTCAGGCCCGAGAGGATAGTGCAGATGTCCGAGGCGCTCGATCTCGACCCGGACGAGATCCTCAAGAAGATACATGTCGCTAGGGCGTTCAACAGCCACCACCAAACCCTGCTCGTGGACAAGGCGACAGAGCTCGCCAAGGATTACCCTGTCAGGATGCTTGTCGTGGATTCACTCACCGCTCACTTCAGGGCGGAGTACATCGGCAGGGGCGCGCTGGCCGAGAGGCAGCAGATGCTCAACAAGCACATGCACGACCTCCTGAGGTTCGGTGACCTGAACAATGCGGTCATCGCAGTGACGAATCAGGTGGCCGCGAAGCCGGACGCTTTCTTCGGTGACCCGACACGGCCGATAGGCGGACACATCGTCGGCCACACTGCGACCTTCAGGATATATCTCCGGAAGAGCAAGGGCGGCAAGAGGATCGCGAGGCTCATAGATTCGCCGAACCTGCCCGAGGCCGAGGCGGTCTTCCAGGTGTCAGAGGCGGGCATAAGCGAGTGAGCGGAAGGGTTAAAGACGCCCTCCGCGACTTGAGGGTCCGTGAAGCTCCTGCTCGAGCTGTCCATGGAATGCGAGTCATTGGCCCGAGCGGAGGCGATGAGTGCGGTTGCGGCCCTGGGCGGTTCTCCCAAGGAGCTCGGCTCAGATGCTGGTGTGCTGATCATCGAGGCAGGCATCGATCCGCAGGCATTGCTCGGAAGGCTAGGACTCTGTCACAAGGTCTCAGAATGGCTCGGGTCGACGGACCCCCGCGGGGTTGATTCACTCGTGGAGAATGTGGATGTGCCAGGACCCATCAGAGTCAGGTCCACGAGGGTCGGTGAGGCGCATAGGGACGTCGACCTCGCCGTGATGTCCCGCCGCGCGGGCGGTCTTCTCGGGAAGGGCAGGGGCGTGGACCTCCACTCCCCAGCGTCCGAGGTCAGGCTGGTCTTCTCAGGTAGGGTGCATGCGGGCAGATTGATCGGCTCGGTCGACAGGACCTCCTTCGAGAGCAGGATGAACAAGCATCTGCCGTTCCATTGCCCCGTCTCGCTTCATCCGAAGTTCGCCCGGGCTCTCGTGAACCTTACCAGGGTCCCGGACGGCGGGACCGTGCTCGACCCTTTCTGTGGTACAGGTGCTATACTGGCGGAGACTCATCTCGCTGGCTTGAAGGCAGTCGGGACAGACCTCTCGGAGAAGATGGTCGAGGGCGCGAGGGCGAACCTGGAGCATGTGGGTGCCAAAGCGGTCACGCGCGTGTGCGATGTGGGCGCCATCGAAGGGGTCGTAGGCGAGGTGGATGGGATTGCGACGGACCCTCCTTACGGCCGCTCGACCAGCACGAACGGCGAACCTCTGGACGAGTTGTACACGAGATCGTTCAGGGCGTTCGCGGATGTGCTCGGACGCGGCTGCAGGCTCGCCATCGCGGTGCCTGACACTAGAGTGCTGGATGTCGCGGAGGGCTTCAGGCTGCTGGAGACCCACCCGCTCTGGGTGCACAGGTCCTTGACGAGGAACTTCTGCGCGCTCGAGCGGGTCTAGACGACGACCACGGTCACTTCCGCGGAGCCGATCTGGACCCCCTGATAGAACACGTCGATTGGCACGAGCTTCTCGCCCGGCTCCGCCGATGCCCAGACAAGGACCTCGACTGAGATCGTGACATCGCCGTCACCGGGTATGGTCACGTTGATCGTCCCCGAGGAGTTCTCGTCCGAGACGTCCTCGTACAATACAACGGCGACATATCCTGGCAGGTCGGTCACGATGAAGCTGAGGTTGATATCCCCGCTCCCGGTGTTGTTCACCAACAGGTGGGACACGACGCTGGAGCCGGGAGATGCCTCCTGGCCATCATCCGTGACCCACATCTCGACCTCTGGGAGGTCCACCGTGAAATTGAATGCCATCGTCGCCGTGAACTCGTCGGTCGCGCAGACAGAGTCCCCGCCGATGACGACACTGGCATTCCCTGGCGCGGAGTCGCCTGAGGATTCGACCAGCACGGTCAGGACGGACTCCTGAGACACGTTGACGAGCATGCTGTGAGATTCGCT
>JAABQR010000169.1 GCA_011391345.1 Methanobacteriota archaeon
GGACGCGAGGAGCCTGTAGGGTGCCTTGAATATGATCCTGGTGTCAGCTATGACGCCGAGGGGAACGCTCGCGTTGAGCGAGAGTGAGTTGCCCCCATCCTTGATCGACGCCCTCGGGCTGGCGATGCCGTCGTGCGACGCGGATGTCGGGACGCTCAGGAACGGCATCTTGAGGTTGAACGACGCGAGCTTGGCGAGGTCTATCTTGCTTCCGCCTCCGACCCCAAGCAGGAAGGACGCCTTAACGTCCTTCGAGACCTCCTCGACCTTGACGAGGTTCGCCCTGCTCGCCTCGCCCACGACGCACTTCTGCACGTCGAAGCCCTTGTCCTGGAGTATCTGCTCCGCCTGCTTCGCGGCGAGCTCTCCCGTCGTCTGTCCCGTGACGATGAGGGCGGTCCCCTTGAGCTCGAACTCCTCGCACATTGTCCCCGCCTGCTCTATGACGCCGTGCCCGGCTAGGACCTGCCTCGGGAAGCTCATCGCCCTGACCTTGGTGAATCCATCTGACATGTAGCCGCACTACCCTTCGCACTAATATGCTCGTCCTGTTCTTCAACTTATCGGTTTGTATATTCATTGTAGAATATTTATGCCAGTGGGGGTCTTCCTCACGATGCCGACACATTCCGCATCTTCTCTATAAGGTCGTCCATCCGGAAGGGCTTCGGCAGGAACTCGGCCGCCCCCGCATCCCTCGCGTCCTTCTCGATGAGGACGTCCGCGCTGACGAATATGATCTTCTGTGCGGGTTTGCTCCTGATGATCTCCTTCGTGGCCTCGACGCCGTTCATGACTGGCATCCGGTGGTCCATTATGATGACATCGGGTTTCTCCGGCGAAGCGGCGTACTTCCTCACCGCCTCCTCCCCGTCGAAGGCGGTGGCGACCACTTTGTATCCCCTGAGCTGGAGGATGTCCCTGTACAGCTCCACTATGAAAAGCTCGTCGTCGACTATCATGACGGTGGTCATCCGGCGTCGCCCCCCTTGAGCGATATCTCGAAGACGCACCCTCGGTTCTTCTCCGGGTCGAGCACGCGGTAGCCTATGCGCCCTCCGATAGCCCGCGCGATGCTGCTAGCGAACACTGCGCCGGATACCCTCGCCATCTTGGAGACGTCCATCGGCACCGTCCCTGAGAACAGGCTGTCGTCGACGCCCTGCGGGAGTGTCGCGGTCCTGGAAACGACTTCGATCTTCCAGACGTCCGAGCCGTTGTGCTTCTCCCGAACGGAGCTCACATCGATCTTCGAGTGGTCCTCCGGGTCCAATTGCACGATGTTCATGAGCACGTGGCCGAAGATGTCATGGACGTACTGTCCGCCATGGACCTCAGCGTTCGGCGCCAGTCCGGTCGTGTCGATCGTGACCTGCTTGTGCGGGAACAGTCCCGAGACATCTCGCGTCACTTGCGCAAGAGTCCCTCTCAAGTCAACCGGTGTGGTCTGTGCGGGAGTCCCCTCACAGTACGATGAGAGCTGCCTGATGCCGTCAAGGAGCACGGACGAGGTCCTCACTTGGGATGTCGCCTTCTCAGCGAGCTCCTTGATCCTTGGGTCGGCTCCTGGAGACGAGTGGATGAGTTCAAGGTAGCTGAGGGTGGCCTGATTGTTGTTCAGCATGTCGTGGCTGAGCAAGTCCATGAGAACGCCGACTTCCTCAGGTCCAACGCGTATTCCGTCTTCTGTCAATTCAGTCTCCTCGGATGTGTGCCACGCATGTATGCGAACGGTCTGGGCCCTTATCAAGCTTTTTGGCTTGTCGTTCGGAACCTTGTGATGCGACGGGCTGATATCGGGTTGTCTCAGGCGCCCTCGAAGTCCTCCAATGTGACCTTTGGCGGGGTCGACTCCTCATGCGCACCCTCGCCGACCCATTTCCAGTAGTTCTTCGGGAGCGGCTCAGTCGAGTACTTCGGGTCCTTCTTGGACTCCATGTGCTTTACGTCCGACAGGAGCGTCCAGTACCTTCCCGTGTCCTTCCTGGACAGTTTCTCGGGGAACCTCTTCCTGGTGTCCACGAGGATCTCGTTGTTGTAACAGATATGCGCCGTCTCGTCGCCCAGGAGCGCTATCGTGAATCCGGGCCGCTTCTTGGCGAAGTGTCTCAGGACCAGGTCCGCGATGTCGTGCTCGAGGCTCGCCTTCCCCAAGAGCACCTTGTTCCTCTCGTCCTCCTGGAACGTGATATATCCTTTGGCCCTCCTGAACTCCCCGGTCACGCGCCTTATCCTGTCCTTCATCTCCTTCGATTCGGGACTGGCCTGGGCGAGATATCCCCTGGTGCCCTCCTTCTCTATCTGGGCGAGGACCGTTAATATGAGGTTGAACCTGTCAGGCGACCTGTACCTGGACGCCCAGAAGACCTCGTCCTCGACTATCTCGTAGAGCTTCTCATCCTCCAGGAAGTCGAGTCCGCCATGTTTGTCCCTGAACTCGCTGTACCGAGCGTCATAGTCGGCCTCGTCCGCGTCCACGGTCTCGTCGAAGTAGAACTGCTTCCCGTGGTCGCGTGGCGTGGGCTTCGCCCCTGTCACCCTGCTCACCAGGAACGCTGTAATGATCGATCTGGGAGTTGGCCCGAAGAGCACTAGCATCTTGACACTGCTCCTGGTAATTATAACCCGGTCCTGATATAAGCTTTGGCCAAACGTCGCAAAATGGCAGGCACCCCTGAAAAAGGCTATCTACCCATTATGTCATGGCAATGTCGCTTGACCCCTTCGGAGGACGCCGGAGCCACCAGGAAGCTGAGTCATTCAGCGCTTGTGGAACAGGCCAATGCGGCATATGACGCGGGCGATTTCTCGCGGGCGTTGGAGCTGTTCGATGAGGCTATCTCATCTGGTGTGGACAACGAGGTCGTCCACAACAACCGGGGCGCTGCGCTCGATGCCATGGGCATGTGCGAGGACGCGACGGAGAGCTACAGGGCGTCCACGGACCGGGCCCCGAAGTACGAACTCGCATGGCATAACCTGGGCAACTGCCTGTTCTCCCGCGCCCTCTACGAAGATGCAGCTGAGGCATACAGGCGGGCCTCAGCGCTGAACCCCGCGAGGGTCCAGAACATCGCCGGCCTTGCGAACTCGTATTCGAAGCTCGGCAGGACCCGGAGGGCGAAGGCTGCGGTCAGAAGGCTCCTGAGCAAAGGCTCGGGAGATCCGTCGACGCGTCTCACGGCCGCCGAGATCCTCTTGGACCTCGGCATGAGCCGAGAGGCCGCGGATGTGTGCGAGGAGCACCTGCGACTCAGGGGCGACTCGCTCGATGCGCTCACGATGCTCGGCACCGCACGTCATGAGTCCGGGGACTTCGCGCACGCAGTTCGGGCGTTCGAGAAGGCCCTGACGATGTCGCCTAACAGCAAGGAGCTGCTCAACAACCTCGGATACTCCCTCTTCTGCGCGGGCTTTCTCGGACCAGCGCTCGCGTCGTTCGACAAGGCCTTGGCGATCGACCCAGGCTACAAGCACGCGTGGTACAACAAGGGGTATTCCCTCCACGGCGCGGAGAGGCTCAACGAGGCCGTCGATTGTTATAAGAGGGCGCTCGAGCTGGACGCCCAGGACAGGGTGTTGTGGAACAACCTCGGCAACGCTCTCTACAACCTGGGGCGGTTCGGGGAGTCCATACCCCGATTCGTAGAGGCTCTCCGGGTGGACCCGGACTACGAGATCGCATGGAACAACATAGGGAACGCCCTTGAGAAGATGGGCATGTGGTCAGAGGCGGTCCCGTTCCACGAGCGGTCCCTGGAGATCCGGCCGGACTTCGATTACGCGCTGTATGCCAAGGGTATGTGCCTGTCCATGACCGGCCGCCCGGAGGAGGGGTACGACCTCATACTCGAGTCACTGGCTTTGAACCCGGACTACGACGAGGCTTGGAAGGCCAAGTCCAGGGTGGCCCGTCAGCTCGGTCGCTGGGACGAGGCGTTGAACGCCATCGAGGAGGCCCTCGCGGTGAACCCTGCCTTCGCCGATGGCTGGGCCGACAGGGGCGACATCCTGTCGACCATGGGCGACCTGCTGGGGGCCGAGGCCTCGTACAGGACCGCCCTGGTGCACTTTCCCCCGATGCGGAACGGCTCCCAGGGCGAATCGGCGATGCTGCGTCGCAAGGCCGAAGTCCTGCTCAGGCTTGGGAGGTTCGACGAATCCGTGAACATGCTCGGGGACGCGGTGGCCACCCGGAGACACGATCCCAGCATGGCATCCGATTACATCAGGGTCCTGAGGATGTTCTCGAAGGCGGCGATGCCAGACATCCTGCACACGATCATGGACGAGGTCGAGGACCCCTCGACCCTACTCGATTACAGCGAGCTGCTGCTCGACAGGGGCATGCACGATGATGCCCTGAGGATACTCGAGAGGTTATCGTCCCCGGAGGAGCACCGGGAGCGTGTCGCGAACATCGAGGCGCGGGCGTATGCGTCCGCCGGCATCCCCGAAGACGAGGTCTCGGCACTCCTGGTCGGCCTGTCCAGCGGTGGAGCCTCCAGGCTCCGTGGAGAGCTGGCGGAGGCGAAGGGAGACCTCACGGCCGCGGAGGCCGAATACTCCAAGTCTCTCGAGTTCGAGCCGTCGGATTACTCGGCGGCGGAATCACTTGCCCGGGTGAGGCTACGGCTCGGCATGCCGAAAGAGGCTCTTGAGGCCGCGAGGACCGCGCTCGGGATCGACCCGACGGAGCCAGGCGCGGTCGCGCTGCTCAAGGAGGCGCACGAGGCCGATGCGAAGGGCAAGGGAAAGGGATCCAGATGACCGAGATTCGCCTGAGGAAGAGACACAGGATGAGGCAGAAGGAGATAGCGGCCATCGCGTCCAGCATCGAGGTGGTCACAGGGAGCAAGGTGTTCTCCGCTTCGGACACGGTCGATATGGCCGAGGCTCCCGGATACGACGCCATCATCGTGGATGGCAAGGTCCTGGCGATCGTGCTCGATGGCACGCCAGTACTGACGGTGAGAGGCCTCCTGAGGTACGGCGCCGCCAGGAGGCACGTGACGGTCGACATGGGTGCCGTGAAGTTCGTGGCGAACGGGGCCGATGTCATGGGTCCGGGGGTCGTCGACGCCGACCCATCGATCGCCGAGGGGGACTTCGTCTGGATAAGGGACGAGAGGAACAAGCGACCTCTGGCGATCGGAAGGGCCCTGGTCCCGGCCTCCGCGATGCTGTCAAAGATGAAGGGAAAGGTCGTCGCATCGATACACTTCGTTGGCGACAAGCTATGGCTTGTCGACGAGGTCGAGGAAGAGGAGGAAGAGCCCGTCGACCCCGACCAGTAGCTTTTATATCCGAACAGCGTGATTACTCTGGCGAGGGATGCACTTGACGATTCTCAAGAAGAAACCTTTCTCCGGGACGACAGAATCCGAGTCCAGGGAGACGATGGGAGCA
>JAABQR010000170.1 GCA_011391345.1 Methanobacteriota archaeon
TGGTGTCCTCCCTGCCGCGGTGGAGAGTGCCCTTCGAATCGCACATGATCATGTTGGCCCACTTGAACCCCGAGACCTGCATGATCCGGGATATGGCGATGTTCGCGGCACCAGCGCCTATGAACACTGCCTTCATCTCGGATGGCTTCTTGCCGACTATCTTCGCGGCGTTCACCGCGCCGGCCGCGACGATCGTGCCCGTGCCCTGTTGGTCATCGTGCCATACGGGTATTTCGCACTCGGCCCTCAGGCGCTCGAGTATGTAGAAGCACTTCGGCTGCGAGATGTCCTCGAGGTTCACTCCGCCGAGGGAGGGCTGGAGTATCTTGACGGTCTCGATGATCTTCTCGGGGTCCTTCGTGCCAAGGCAGATCGGGTATGCGTCCACTCCGCCGAGGTACTTGAACAGGAGCGACTTGCCCTCCATGACCGGCATGCCCGCCTCGGGGCCTATGTCCCCAAGGCCCAGAACCCTCGTGCCGTCCGATATGACAGCGACGGTGTTCCACCGGTTGGTGTGGATGTATGACAGGTCCTTGTTCTTGTTGATCGCCTTGCACGGCTCGGCCACGCCAGGCGTGTACCAGATCGCGAAGTCGCTGAAGTCCCTGACCGCGCATTTCGAGACGATCTCGATCTTACCCGCGTAGAACGGGTGGTATATCATGGCGAGCCTAGCGGGCTCGTACGCCTTCTTCAGGAGCTGGTCCACCGAAACCTGCTTAAGAGCAGGTGCCGCCTTCGGCTTGGCCTTCTTGACAGGTGCCTTCTTGACGGCCTTCTTCTTCGCAGCCTTTGATTTCTTCGCCATTCGATTCTACCCCTTTGTATCCGTATCGACGTCGAAACTCGTTGGTCGCGTTCGCCAATTCTGACGACCGCGACGGTCGTTTGTTACGCTTCTTGCTAACAGCACGTGATAATTTCGACGGATTAATACGTTGTCATCGTACGGTCTTGCTTCCCGCGTCGGGCGCCCGGGACCCGCTCCGAGAACTGAACATATTATCAGGGTAAATCGATTCGGAACGGACATGAGGGTAGTCCTCCTCGACGGATACACGGATGAGCCTGCGTGCCTCGGCGTACCGCCCTACGTGTCACCATACATACGGCTCTGCTACGGGGCCGCGATGGCGACTGGCGCAGACGTCAGGTACCTGACGATAGACCATTGGAGAGCAGACCACAGTTCGTTGCCGGAAGGAGACCTCCTTGCCGTCGTGAGGAACGTCGCCGTTCCTGGGAAGTATCTCAGGGGCATGCCAGCGAGCGACCGTGAGCTCGCAACAATATGTGCTGGCTTCAAAGGGCCCAAGGTCGCGAGCCTCGGCACTGGTCCAGGGATGATCAGGAAGGAGCTGCGGGACTCGTTCGACCTCATCGTGTCCGGGGACCTCGACGCCGTGGTCTTCGACGCCGTCGCGACCAGGTCCCTGGGGGATAGGCGGAGGTCGGATGATGAATGGAGCAATTGGCTCGTCCGCGGGGCCGAGGTCTGTGCCCTTCACCCCGACATATGGGGGCCCTTGATCGCTGAGGTGCAGATGTACAGGGGCTGCGTCAGATACGTGTCTGGAGGGTGCAGGTTCTGCATAGAACCTCTCTACGGGAAAGTGTCGTTCAGAGACCCTGGCGCGATACTCGATGAGGTCCGTGCACTCGCCCGCGCGGGCGTGCGCAACTACAGGCTGGGTGCGCAGTCGTGCGTGTACTGCTACCAGTCGAAGGAGGTCGGAAGGTCGGAGACGCCGAGGCCGAACCCTGAGGCCGTGGGATCGCTCCTGAGGGCGATATCCGAGGAGGCCAGGCCGGACGTGTTCCACCTGGACAACGCCAACCCGGCGGTCGTGGCGGAGCATCCAGACGAAGCCAGGAGGATCACGAAGGCGATCGCCCAGCACTGCACCAGCGGCAACGTGCTCGCATTCGGGCTCGAGTCCGCGGACCCTGCCGTGACCAAGGCGAACAACTTGAACGCGACAGCGGAGCAGACACTCGAAGCAGTCAGGCTCGTGAACGAAGTCGGGAAGGATGTCGGGCCGACGGGCCTTCCCAGGGTGCTTCCAGGCATCAACCTGCTCTGCGGGCTGCTCGGCGAGACCAAGGAGACCTACGAGCTGGACCTCGAGTTCCTGAGGCAGGTCCTGGCCGAAGGTCTGTTGCTCAGGAGGATCAACATCAGGCAGGTCGTACCGTCCAGGGAGGAGTTCCCGGGCGTGAGGTCAAAGGAGTCGTTCGCCAGGTTCAAGAGGACCGTGCGGGAGCAGATCGACGCGCCCATGCTGGAGCGCGTGGTCCCAGAGGGGACGGTCCTCACGGGCGTGTATACTGAACTCCGTGAAGGGGGCAGGACCTTCGGTCGGCAGACTGGGAGCTACCCGATACTGGTGGGCCTGCCATATCCGTTCGACATCGGGAAGAGGATTGACGTGGCGGTCACGATACGCGGACCCAGAAGCGTCGGGGGCATCATGCACCCGACGGACGCGAACACCGCGACCCTGTCCATGCTCGGCGCCGTACCCGGAATTGGCAAGAAGCGGGCGATGGCCATCGTCCGCAGGAGGCCGTTCGGGAACGCGGACGAGCTATGGCAGCTGTTCGACGAGCCTATCGCGCTCGGGTCGGCGAAGCGCCACCTATCTATAGGGAACGTAACTAGACAGTAATAGTCACTTTATTGTAATGAGCACCTGATTCGAGTCGAGGAGGAACGGAGCTGTGGATGTCAGACTCGCCGCGAAGTACCCCTTCCTGAAGGAAGCGTCGAACTACCTCAGGGACTCGGGGGTCACGCTTGACAGCCTCACGAAGAGCGTCGCGTACCAGCGCGCGCGCTACATGGGCAAGGAGAGGGTCATGGAAGCGGTCGAGAGCGGGATCGTCGAAGACCACCCGACAGCCTCCGAAGTCGATGCCAACAACGAGCTCCTCAGCTATCCCGTGGCGAGGATGATCGTGTCCGCCGTGGCCGATCCGATGCTGGTGAACAGGTACGCCATCGCCGAGGCGAAGAAGGCCGACGAGCGGCTGAGGGGCGAAGACCTACCGTTCATCAAGCTGGTCGCAGAGGAACTCGGCCTCGACGTCGTCGTGGAGGACGGGGCCATCTCGGTCGATTTCACAGCGTTCCTGCGCTTCTCCGCGACGATGAGGAGCAAGGACTGGAAGCTGGTGAACCAGCAGGTCATAGCAGGCAGGGTGCTCGTGACAAAGCATCGCCTCGTGAGACTCATACAACAGATGCTCACGGACAGGATCACTTCTGAGCTTCCTCTGCCGGTCAACGACGACATCATGCGGGCATTCTCCGCCGACATCGCCGAGATCGGTGGGATCATGGCCGAGAAGAGGGCGGAGTTCAAGGCCAGAAGCATGGGAAGGGTGTCCATCATCAGGTTCCCGCCCTGCATGAAGAAGATGCTGAAGATGATCCAGGGAGGGGAGAACCTGCCGCACTCCGGAAGGTTCGCGCTCGTGTCGTTCCTGCACAAGCTGGGCATGAACTCGGACGAGGTGTTGGAGACATTCTCCTCCGCCCCGGACTTCGACGAGAGCAAGTCGCGATACCAGATTCAACACATCACGGGAGAGATATCCGGGACGGAGTACACCCCACCGGAGTGCTCGACCATGAAGAGCTACGGAATATGCTTCGACCCGGACTCCCTCTGCAAGAGGGAGTGGATGACCCATCCGCTCACGTACTACAAAGCCAAGGGCAAGCGGTTCAAGAGGCCCTCAGGGAAGTGACTTCCATATCATGTGCGCCCGCTGGATCGCCGTCGCGTTGCCGGCGAGCCCGAAGTATATCATCATCCAACCGATGAGCGTGAAACCGAACAGGTCGGTCGCGAAGCCGACGTCCGCCACGGTCAGCGCATATTGAACGAGGGGTATGATGATCAGAAGCGCCAGCCTGTCGGCGCGCCCGAGTATGCCCCTGTACTCACGCCTCAGGCCGAGCGCCTGCGCCTGGGTTCCCATGTAGCTGGCCAGCATCACGCCTATCACGGCAAACAAGCCTGTGAACACGGAGCAGTACGGGCTCAGCGCGATGCCCGCGAGCATGAACACATCCGCGTACCTGTCGATGACATGGTCGACGAAATCGCCCCGCTTCGACTCCTTCGCCACGAGCCTGGCGACCTTGCCGTCGAGCGCGTCCAGGAGGCCGTTCATGGAGACCATCGCTGCCGCGAGCAGCAGGAAGTGCTCGGGCTCGAGCGTGAAGAAGAGGCCTGCGAGGAACGCGAACCCGAGAGACGCGATGGACAGGTGGTTCGGGTTGATCTTCGCGAGCCGTTTGGCCGCTGGGGAGAGTATCTTGTCCGCCTCGCCCCTGTAGCTTTCTAGAACCAGTCCAGAACCTCCCTGCTCCAGTCAACATTGCCAACTGGATATTTCTCGGTTTCTCCAGCGATTATCTCCTCGATCGCGGCGGCGACCTCGGCCGGGCTCTTCTTGGTCGTATCCACCTCGCAGACATCAGAGGTGGTCTCGACCGCTTCGATGAGGATGACGTCGACCGCCTCGGCCTCAACATTCTCGCGGACCTTCTCCTCCGGCCAGCCCTTCGCCGAGAGGCGCTCGTTCAGGACCTTTGGGGAGCAACGGAGCACTATGGCGACATCCACTCCCAGCAGATGTGAGAAATGTCCTTCGAGAAGCACGTCGCCCTCGATCTTCGACACGGCCTTCCCGAGCTTCCTCACATCGACCTCCTTGGTCTTCCTGCGCTCGTCGAACCCAACCACCGCATTGCACTCGTCTACGATGTCGTTGACATGCACGACCTTGATCGAACGGACCAGCTCCGACGATGAGGTCTTGCCTACGCCTGGAGTACCTGTAACGGCGACCTTCATGTCAACCATCCATACGAGCATGCGAAGATATCAAGGCTCACACGACCCGATCGCCCAGCAACTTCGCGAACGCGAGTGCCATGGCGTTGTGTCTGAGCCTCTTTTCGACCGTGCGCCTTATGCCCACGAGTGCGCGCGCGTCAACGGGGAACTCGATTCCGCAGTCGATGTCCATGAGGACGAGGTACTCGGGAGGGGCGAGCCCCACCCTGACGGGCATCTTCTCAGGCTCGGGACCTATCGAATCGGGGGCCATGCGTCCCGAACTCCCCTCATTCATCATCCAGACGATCCGCCTGACCATGTTCCAGAGGAAGCTCTCGGCCCTGAAGTCCACCACATGGAACATGCCCGCGTCCTCGACAGTGAT
>JAABQR010000171.1 GCA_011391345.1 Methanobacteriota archaeon
AACGGTCGGGCGGAGCGGCACGGACTACACGGCCGCGGTGGTCGCATATGCCACGAACGCCAGACCCATCGAGATATGGAAGGAGGTCGACGGCTTCATGAGCGCGGACCCGAAGCTGGTCAAGGACGCGTTCATGATCGACCGGCTCTCGTACGAGGAGGCGGCCGAACTCGCGTACTTCGGCGCCCAGGTGTTGCATGCGAGGGCCGTCCAGCCCGCGAGGCTCAAGGGCATCGAGATCATAATCAAGAACCTGTACATGCCCGAGTCGCCGGGCACGACGATAGGCAACGGCAAGATGGCCAGGAAGGACGTCATCAAGAGCGTGTCCTACGTCCCCAAGATCGCCACGCTCAAAGTGTACGACACTGGCGCGGGATACAAATCCGGGTTCCTCGCCGACATCACGAACTGCCTGTCCGAGGAGGAGGTCAACATATTCTCGGCGACGACATCCCAGACATGCGTCGCTGTCCTCATCGACGAGACGCAGATACCTCAGGCGAAGCGGGCCATAAAGAGCGTCATCGGAGGTGTGGGCGAGAGTTTCGAGATCACTCCCGGGGTCGCGCTCGTGTGCACCGTTGGCGAGGGACTGGGGTACACCGAAGGAGTCGCGGCCAGGGTGTTCAAGGCCGTCGCGGCGAAGAAGGTCAATGTCGAACTGATATCGGCAGGGGCATCGACCGTGGCGTACCACTTCACGGTAAGCCACAAGGACCTCAAGAAGACCATCAACGCGATACACAAGGAGTTCTTCGGCCCACCCAGCGCGAAGGACGACGAGTGAGGCTCACATCATCCTGACGAAGGTGGAGTTGAACCCGGAGTTCTGGCCATACCTCTGGACGAAGTCGGTCGTGAGGAAGTTCGCGTTCTTGCCCCCGGACAGTTTCGGCCACAGGACCGAGTATGTCATCAGGACCCCGCGCGGGACCGCGTCCGAGAGCTCACATTTGACGGTCCACTCGCCCAACTCGTTCGACAGAGTGACCGAGGAGCCGTCATCGACCCCTTCCGCCTTCGCGTCCTCCGGGTTCACGTACACAACGGGTTGGATGTCGTGCCATCTGAGGTGGTACTGCGACCTCACGAGGAACTTGTGCACGGGAGTGAGCAGCATATACGGCAGGTTGCTGGAGACCGGCACGTGAGCTGGGAGCCCGCCCAGGCCCTCAGCCTCAGAGGCGGCGGAGTATATCTCGATCTTCTTCGTCGGGGTCGGGTAGACCCTCCTGTCCGGGACCTTCAGTTTCAGGAACCCCTTCTTCGTGATGTCCTCGAACCTGCCCTCGACGGACTTGCTCTTCGAGACGAGAGTTTTTGCCACCTTCATGTCATCCTCGAACAGCTCCTTCTGCGTGAGCCTCATGGCGGTTGCCAGCGCCCTGAAGGTGTCGCTGTTGCTCCTCGCTTCCCCCACAGGTTCGATGGCCTTCTCGTTCACGGACAGGTAGTTGTGGAAGTAGGATGTGTGTATGTCGTAGTGCTCGAAGAAGCTCGTTGCGGGGAGAACGATGTCCGCATAGTCGGCCGTATCCGTCTGGAACAGGTCGTGGACAACCGTGAACATGTCCTCGCTCGCGAACCCCTTCCTCACCAGGCCCTGGTTGGGCAAGGTGGCGAGCGGGTTGCAGTTGTAGGCGAACATCATCTTGATCTTGCCCGCCTGCAGCGTGCGGCCTATGTCCACCATGTTGTACGTTGTGAGCTTCCTGCTCCTGATCGCCGAGCCTTCCAGGTAGTCCATGTCGAAGTCGCCCAGATCCGTGGAGTAGAAGAAGCCTCTGTTTTCGCCGATGAGGGCCGGGAGGATGCTTATGGCCCTGACCATCTCACCACCGTTCCTCTGCCTCTGCATGCCGTAGCCAATCATGATGCAGTTCGGCCTGAGGGACACATAATCGCCTATGAAGTCCTCGATCTGCCTCGTCGTGAGGCCGGTCGTCTTCGAAATCGTGGTCATGTCATACTTGCTGGTGACTCCCGCCAATCTGTCGAAGCCCGTCGTGGCGTGGTCCAGGAAGAGTTCGTTGCAGAGCTTGTTCTGGATGAGATGGTTCATGATGCCCAGCGCGAGCGCGGCGTCCGTCGCTGGCTTAATCGGCAGATGAACCCCTATCTCGGCGGTCGCGGTCCTCACGGGGTCGACGACGTATATCTTCGCGCCTCGCTTGGCCGCGCGCTTCAGAATCTCGATTCCATGCGGGCTGCTCCACGCGGGGTTCATGCCCCAAACCACTATGAGCCTGCACTTCTCGATCTCGTCCGGGAGCATGCCCAGAGTGGAGCCGTAGACGATCCGTAGAGCCTTGTCGCCAGCGCTGGAGCAGATCGTGTGCGAGACCCTGGATGCGCCTATCGCATTGAAGAACCTGCTCGGGAAGTATCTCTGGACGAGGCCCATCGTACCCGCGTAATCGAACTGGAGTATGGATTCTGGTCCGTGCCGGTCGGAGACCTCTCTCACCTTCTGGGCGATCTCCTTCAGCGCGTCGTTCCAGGTGATCTTCTCGAACTCACCTGACCCCTTCTTCCCCGTCCTGCGCATGGGATAGAGGAGCCTCTGCTTGGAGTACACATACGGAGTGAGGTTCCGCCCCTTCGGGCAGAGGAGGTCGCCAGTGAACGGCTGCTTGCTGTTCGGCTCGGACGCGTGAAGGCGGTCGTTCCTGACCCTGGTCACCATGGAACAGGTGTCGTAGCAGTCTCTTGGGCAGGTGCTGAATACGTACAGAAGGGCCCCTCCGGTCATGTCTGATACTGGCTACAGATGCCAGTAGTAGAACCGTGTACGGGCATTTATACATTAACTTTCGAGGCCGGCACGGCCTTGGCTATGGATCAACAGTCGATTGCCGTCAACCAGAGAAGGTCAGGCTGCAAATCACCCCATCTGAGGGCTCCCATATGACCTTGAGCTCATAGTCCGTGGCCGCGTTGAAACCGAGTGAAGAGGTCAAGGTCATGCGATCATTCATGCCGATGGAACCATCGCCGGTGAGATCGGTGACGGATAATGTCACATCAATCGGGGAGAGAGTGCGTGCGCCATAGTCATATGTCACGGCGACATCCCCTGACAAGTCCTCCGAATCCGGAGACCATGACACGGGATTCTGAGCATCGGTCACGATAACACGCACATCGGACCAGGACACATGCTCGTTGACGGGCCCGAAGCTGAACATGTACCCATCGATGACCGGAGTCATCGTTAGGGTGGTCGTCGGGGTATTATAGCCCACCGTCCCGAACCCGACCACCATGCCATACAGTAGAACTGCGAAACCGATTGTGAGAAGCGTCATCACGATGCCGAGGATGATGCAAATCTTCCCCACACGCTTCTCTTCGGGGTCATCCCTGAGGAGGAAGACGATCCCGATGATGATACCCGCAATCGGGATTAGGATTGAGACTATGTAGAGGAGGGCCTTGGTGCCTGTGCTCATTGTCTTCTTTGCCGCGTCCTGCATGACAATGCGGAAGTCATGGCCGCAGTACGGGCACACGTTGACGTTCCAGTCGATCGAGCGGCCGCACGAAACGCAGTGTCTCATGCCTGTCCCGAGAGTGTTACTACACATCCTGCAAGTGTTCGCTTCATCAGGATTCTCGACGCCGCACTTCGCGCAAGTGACCATCCCAAGACCTCCGTTCATTCGCCTTTCAAATGCCGAGCACCATCAGATACAAGATGAGCGCAAGGATCGTCGGGAGTACTACGACCGCAGCGATGACTCCGAGCACGAGGCATATCGTCCCGACCGACGTATGCTCCTCGTCCTTCCTCAAGATGTAGATCGCTCCCAATATGATTCCGAACAGAGGAATAAGGAGCGAAGCCAGATACAGGAGCACACGCTTCCCGCTGGATATCGGTTCGGATACCGCCATCAGGCCAGTCCCTGCGCTGAATGTCCACATGCAGTACGGGCATGACGATGCGTCCCATTCGATGCCCCTTCCGCAGGATGGGCACATCCTGGACCTGGTCCGCGTGCCATTGACAGGCCCTGTGAACCCTTCGCCCGCGAGAGCGCCCGAATTGCCCATCGAAGTCGACACCTGCGCCACCTCTCCGGTGACCATCAGTGTTCGGTGGGCTCAAAAAGGTATCTCAGGGAGGCCCAGGTCGAACAATCAGTCCACTCTCTCGCCGATGACCCTGTAGTCCCCCCAGTAGAGGAGCATGTCCGCCTTGTCGTACGACCCCTCCATCCTGGCGGCCACAACCTCGCCCACGAACCAGACGTGGTCCCCGGTCTCGACCTGCTTGACCTTCACGCATTCGAGGTTCACTGGGCACTCGGCTATCAGGGGCGAGGATATCTTGCTGGCCTTCTCCTTTGTGAGCCCTGCCGCGTGAAACTTGTCCACTCGCCTCCCAGATTTGGAGCCACACAACTCGACCGCCTTCAGCTGCGCTTTGGTCGGGATGTTGACCGCGAAGTCCTTGCCCTTCTCGAGCAGACCGTAGCTGAACCTCTTCGGTGCGACGCCGATGCCGATCAATGGCGGCTTGAACGAGAACACATGGCACAGCGCCAGCGTGATGATGTTGTCCTTCTCCCCTCCCACGCTGCACAGAACGACGGGGAAGCCTGAGAACGCATCTGGCCCCTCGTCGGCCGGGATTTCCTTCTTCATCATCCAGCCATCCTGAGGGTGTCTGCAGTCCTGAGGAGGCCTCACTCGCCCAGGAGCTTCTTGTAGTCCTCAGCTGACATGAGTTCGGCCAGGTCGTCCGGGTTGTTCATCTCGACCGCGGCGATCCAGCCCTGACCGTACGGGTCCTTGTTCAGGAGCTCGGGTGAATCGACCAGCTTGTCGTTCTTCTCCTTAACGGTCCCGCTCACAGGCGAGAACACCTCGGACACGGTCTTCACCGACTCCACGTTCCCCAGGATCCCTGCCTTGGAGACGTCCTTCCCGACGCTCGGGAGCTCCACGAAGACTATCTCAGTCAGCTCCGCCTGAGCGTGGTCCGTGATGCCCACACGCGCGAGGTTGCCCTCGACCTTCACCCACTCGTGATCCTTCGTGTACTTGAGATCCGGCAAGACATTCGACATAACTGGCCTCCCGTTCCGCGTCGCTCTGATTAGTTTGTCTCGATTTATAACTTGCCCATTGATTGATTGCGTCGTGCGGTTTGCACTACGGGCCCGAAGGAGACTCGACGAAGCGGGCATTCCTCGGCGCGTAGCCAGCGAGTCAAACAGGAA
>JAABQR010000172.1 GCA_011391345.1 Methanobacteriota archaeon
GATGCCTGAGATGGAGGGGTCCTTGGGCATAGCGCACACGAGGTGGGCTACCCAGGGGAAGCCTACGACGGAGAACGCGCACCCGTTCGCCGACTGCTCGAACATGCTGGCGATCGTGCACAACGGCATCATAAGCAACTTCATGGACCTCAGGGATGCGCTCAGGGCCGACGGCCATGTGTTCTCGTCCGAGACGGACACGGAGGTGTTCGCGCATCTGGTTGAGTCTGAGCTCGAGGGCGATCTCCTCGGGGCCGTCCAGAGGGCGGTGGCGAAGGTCGAGGGGACGTATGCTTTCGCGGTCGTGGCCCAGGGCGGGGACGAGATCGTCGCCACGAGGCGGGAGAGCCCGCTGGTGATCGGCCTGGGCAACGGCGAGAACTTCGTCGCGAGCGACGTCACGGCCCTTCTCAAGCACACGAACAGGATGTTGTACATCGAGGACGGCGAGGTCGTAAGGGTCACGAAGGATTCCGTCAGGATACTGGACAGCTCCGGGAAGGACGTCAGGAGGGAGCCGCAGAAGGTCGCGTGGAACATCGATGACGCGGAGAAGGGTGGGTACCCGCACTTCATGCTCAAGGAGATCTACGAGCAGCCGAGCGCCATACACGACTCGCTGCTCGGCAGGGTCGAGAGCCTCGACACCGAACCGTTCTTCTCGGACAGCACGTTCTCGAACGTGAAGATTGTCGCGTGCGGCACATCGTACCATGCCGGCCTCGTGGGCAAGTACATCATCGAGGAGCTGGCGAAGATACCCACGACGGTCCAGATATCATCCGAGTACAGGTACTCGTCCGTGTCCAGGGAGAGCCCGCTCATGGTGCTCGTCACCCAGAGCGGGGAGACGCTGGACACCATGGCCGCGGCGAGGGAGGCCAGGAAGCGCGGGAACAAGACCGTTGCTATCGCGAACGTCATGGGCTCCGCCATCACGAGGGAGGTTGACCATGTCATATACACCAGGGCCGGCCCTGAGATCGGGGTCGCGGCCACTAAGACCTTCGTCACCCAGCTCGTCGCGCTCTACCTGCTCGCGATGGACCTGGGCGCCCAGAACAAGACCCTGAGCGCGCTCGCGAGGCGTGCGATCATCGGCCAGCTCAGGAGCCTTCCGAGGGCCGTCCAGGACGTGCTGAACAAGGCCCCGGAGATAGAGGCGCTGGCGAAGAAGTACCACGGCGCGAGGGACATGTTCTTCATAGGCAGGAACGTCAACTATCCAGTGGCACTCGAGGGCGCACTGAAGACGAAGGAGATATCGTACATCCACGGCGAGGGATACCCTGCGGGCGAGCTGAAGCACGGGCCCTTGGCCCTGATATCCAAGGACTCGCCCGTGGTGGCCATCGCGGTCAAGGACCACACGTACGACAAGATGCTCGGGAACATCAGCGAGGTCTCGGCCAGGGGCAGCCCCGTCATCGCGATAGGTTTCGAGGGGGACACCGAGCTCGCGAAGTTCGCTGACGATGTGATATACATCCGGGAGATACCGCCGTTGTTCTCGCCGGTGCCCGTGATCGTCGCGCTGCAGCTGTTCTCGTACTATCTCGCCAGGGAGCGTGGCTGCCCGATCGACAAGCCCAGGAACATCGCGAAGACCGTGACCGTGGACTGATACCCGGGCTCACCGGAGCTTCTCGGGACACACTTCCCTTCTGGAGCAGTGTGTGCACTTCCCGGGTCTGTCGTGGTTCCTGTGCGCGTCGCCCGTGCTGATGATGCCCCTCATCTCGCCCAGCTTCTCTACGAGCATCTTCTTGATGTCGTCGTTGTACTCTATCTCGTCCTCCCTCTCGGGATACTTGAGGAGTCCGTACGGAGGCGCCTTGCCCATGATGTCCTCGATGAGGAGACAGTATGCGGCCACCTGGAGTATGTGCGAGAACAAGGGCCCCTGAGGTGTCCGCCCCTTCTTCTCCTCGACCGGGATGATGTTGTCTGCGAGCTTGATGACATAGTCCGGCCGACCGGAGAGGCCGTACCTCTCGGACTTGAACACCTTGGATTCGTCCATGTCGATGTACTCGATCTTGCCCTTCACCCTGAACTCGTTCCTGAGCGCGGAGGCGATGTTCGTCGACATCAGCGATCGGTAGAGGAAGAACGACGCTCCTATGAGCCAGATGATCGCGACGAGTTCCATGACCTGCGCGAGGTCGGGGTTGTCCTGCATGAATGCGACGGCGTTGATGGCGATGACGACGGCGACTATGGCGAATATCAGTATGATCTTCTCGTAGTCCAGGACCTTGCTCTGCATCGTGGATCTCGTGGCTTTGTAGAGGAAGAACGCGGCGGCGAGCACCCAGATGAGCGCGACCGCCCCGAGTATCTCGCTGACGGACACGGCCTCGTCGAAGGGCATGAGCTCGAGGCCGATGATGGCTATGAGGGTCGCGACGATCGCGTACCAGAACACCAGCCGTTCGGATTCCTTGGCGCTCTTCTCCCCCGTGTCGATCTTCCACAGGGTCTCGCCGAGCTTCTCGTGCTCCTCGATGCCCTTCCTGGTAGTCGTGTCCTGGGTGTCGTACTTCTTGCTCAGCCACCAGCTCAGGGGACAGTAGCTGTACTTCTCCAGGTCGCCTGCGGAGATGTAGCTCGTTCCCTTGGGCTCGGCCATGCTGCGATTATGAGTGTCCCTGGTCAATAAACTTTCCAGGTCCGTCCGCGGGTGCGGCTGGTTCTTCGCAGTCCTCGAAGTGCGACCCGTCGAGCAGTAGTATGCCTTCGGGCGGCTCGATTCCCTCGACGAACCCGAACCAGTACACGACCGCGCCAGTGCCGAACAACTCAGTGTAGGGGTTCAGCTGCCTCCTGACGTTCTTCTTGAGCTCGATCTCGTCCCCGAAGGACGCCTTCGACTCTATCCAGAACACCTTCGAGCCGTTGATCTGTATGGGTTTGTCCAGGAGGCAGTCCGGGGTCTTCTTGTGCGTGGCCCTCAGGTCCGCCTCGGTCCTGTATGTGGCGCCCTTCTTATCGAGCCAGTCCTCGAGCATCTTCTCGCCCCACTTGCCTCTCTGGGTCTGCACCTCGGAGCCTTTGGGGGAGTAGATGATGTCTTCCTCGGCGACCTTCCTCAGCTCCTTCCTCATCCGCTGGTCGCGGCACGAGTCGGGGTCCCGGATGTACTTCCAATACGACTTCCTCGTGAGGCCTATCTCAGGCGCGAGCATGAGTCCCAGCAGGACGGGCGGGAAGTTCAGACACCGGGCGATGTGCGCTATGGAGTCGCCATGCTTCCAGTCCTTTGCGATCACCTTGATGTCCTTCTTGACGATGTAGAACCTGCGCGTGGCGTCTCTCACGGTCCTCTGCGTGTACATGACGAGAAGGAGTTCTCTGTCGAGGCCCGTGGACTGCGCGAGTCTGTCGATGTCCTTCGGATTCCTCAGCCTAAAATAGATGTCTTTGTAGTCTTCGTACTTCATTAGTCCACTGTCCAGCCGCGTGCTGAACGAACAGTTCGCAACGTGATTGCTGGCGTGAACTATCCCCGAAAGTCTATTTATTACTTTGTGACGAACGGGCGACTGACGGGCGCACGGGGAGGCGGAAACTTGAATACTGCGGAAGTCATGGTGCGCCTCTCTAGTGCGTTTTTCGGAGGTGTGTCGTTTGCCTGAAGGCGGAGCCAGGAAGGTCATACTACCCGCCAGGTACGTCCAGGGCCAGGGCGTGCTCGGCCAGCTCGGGGTGTATGTGAGGCAGCACGGGTCCAAGCCATTCGCCGTCAGTGGAAGGACCAGCTGGTCCAGGGTGAAGGCGAGGGTCCAGGCCAGCCTTCTGCAGGCGGGCGTGCCGTTGGCCGGCCACGACGACACCGTTACCGAGTGCACGCACCTGAAGATCAACGAGGTCGTCGCAAGGGTCGAGGCCCTTGAGGCGGACATCGTCATAGGCTGCGGCGGGGGCAAGGCCGTGGACACCGCGAAGGCCGTGTCCGAGAAGCTCCAGCTGCCTGTCATCACAGTGCCCACCCAGTGCGCCACGAACGCCGATCAGATGGCGGACGCGGTCGTGTTCTCCGAGGATCACAGGTTCATCGAGGACATCTACCTGTCCCAGGCGCCCGTGCTGGTCCTTGTGGATACAGAGGTCGTCGCGAGGGCGCCCCCGGTCTTCCTGGTCCAAGGCATGGGCGACGCACTCGCATGTGGCTTCGAGAAGCCCGCGTATGCCGAGACCATGCGGGCAAAGAAGTCCCAGGAGCAGGCGACGAATGCCGCGCTCGAGGTGAACCTCAGGTGTTTCCAGACCCTGATGTCGTACGGGATCCAGGCCAAGAAGGACGTCGAGGCGGGAAGGATCACGGACGCGGTTGAGTCTGTCGTCGAGGCCATCAAGCTCCAGAGCGGGTTCGGGTTCGGCGGTGGGGGCTGCGCGGCCGCGCATGCGGTCCACAACGGTCTGACCATCATGCCTGGCATCGCCCGGAAGCACGGTGAGATCGTGGCCTATGGGACACTTGTGCAGATGGCGCTTGAGAAGAGGCCCATGGGCGAGGTCGAGAGGGTCATGCGGTGGTGCCGCGAGCTCGGACTGCCCATAAGGCTCGAGGATCTGGGGACGCTCGACATGTCCCACCTCCAGAAGGCTGCCGAGAAGGCGTGCGACCCGAACGACAGCATGGCGAACATGCCGTTCCCGGTGACTCCGAACATGGTCACGCAGGCCATGCGCGAGGTGGACCTGTTGGCCACCAAGCTAGGCTAGAACCGTCCAGCATGCTTTCGTTGCTTGACTGGCACTGTTCCAGGCTCAGGAAAGGCTATATACGCCAATCGCGATTCTTCAGGTGTCGCCGCAAGGCGACAGAAGGGATGAATTAAAGGAGGCTTTCGAAATGACCAGCACTTTGAACACGTTTATCGCGTCCGGGAACACCCCGCCATGGCTCCCCCGGGAAGTCGCCGAGGGAAGGAGGTTCGCATG
>JAABQR010000173.1 GCA_011391345.1 Methanobacteriota archaeon
AGGATGGAGGCAGCCATCTGTCCGAGGTCGTCCATGGGGTTTCCCGGGGCGGAGTCCTCGAGGTCCACCCCGTACACCTCGCCCTCGTGCATGATGAAGTTGTCCAGGACGGCATCCGACATCGCCATAGGCTTGCCGAAGCGGTCCATGGATTCGTGGAACGCTCCGAACCATCTACCCAGGCCCTCCGCGGCGTGCGTGCTGAACATCGTGTTCACGAGCATGTCGCACGAATCCCCCGATATGTACTCCGTGACGAGGTAGTCCTTGTCCATGTACAGCGGATAGGGGACCGAGAGGCCTGCCCTCTTCGCGAGCAGCATCGTCTCGAACTCCACCGGGGAACGCCTGGACAGGGACCTCTTCACGACGACCGGCCTCACATCCGTCTCCACGAGCCAGACCCGGTTCCTGTAGCTCGGGACGAGCGAGGAACGCACCACGACGACGCGTTGGTTGAGAGCCTTCTTGAGGATATCCCACCCCGAGGCGTCCATGGTCGTGAGGTCCGAGAACATCATGCTGTCAACGAATTTCCGACGATAAGAACCCTTGGGCTCGGTGTTCAATACCCCGAACGCACACCCTTTCTGGAAGCGGGTGCCCCACCCTCGCGCCATGAGACCGAGTCCTGTCTCAGCAGGTCCATGAGCTCCTTCGTTAGGCGGAGCGCCTCGTCGTGGTCGCCGGACTTCAAGCAGTGCATGGCGGCCTTCATGCGCAACAGGTACTCGGAAGCATCGCACCCAGCTACCTTGGCATCCATCAGGTGCTCCCTCGCCTTCGCGAGCTCGGACCTGACAAGCGCTGGTATGCTGGGAGCCATCGCCTCCTCCGTCTGCTGCGCCAGGGCGGAAACCAAGTTCCAGTTCCCCTCCCTGCACGCCTCCCACGCGCTGCTCATGAGCCTGCGGACCCTCGTGGTGTCCGTCCCCAGGGAGCTGACGTCTGAGATCTGGTGCTCTATCTCCTCGAGGAGCCGAGCGGAGCCCGCGAAACCCCTCATGGCCTCTTGGTACAGAAGTTCGCGCGCTCTTCCCCGGGTATTCAGCATGCCGAACACATCGAACTTCTCCGGCCTGACGGTCTCCTCGCGCTCCCGCGGCTTCGGGCTTTCGGGCGGTTCACTCGCTTCCGCGGCCTCTTCAACGGACGCCATCGGGCCATCGGCGAATATCGCGCCGCAGAATGGACAGTACGGATCGGATTCCCTCACCATCATGTCGCACTCGGTGCATTGGAACTGCACGCCATCGTCCGGAACGACCGCTGCAGGGTTCACCAGCTGGGGCGAAAGGCGCGAGGCCTTGGGCTCGGTCATGCTTGGCTGCCCCACCGGAAGGACCATGTCGCCGGACACATCGCGTATCTTCAGCTCTGGGTCCCGTACGATCCTCTGGAGGCGCCGCCTGTTGCTGTCGAGCGCCTGGCCGTTCCTGCCGGCGCCGGCCTCGGACCGGATCTTGAGGCTCTCCCGGTCACCGTTCTTGTGCATCTTGTTCGCACTCCGTGGTGCTAATCCTGCACGTATCATCTTGTCTGGACCGGGTATTTGAAACGTGTTCCTCGGCTATCAGCGGATGCAAGGACCGAGGGACGCTCATCGCCTACCGATGAGATCCAAGAACGCGTCCTCATCCAAGACGGCCTTCTTGAGCTTCTTCGCCTTCTCCAGCTTGGACCCAGGGTCATCCCCCGCGACCACGTAGTCCGTGGCCTTCGTCACGGATGAGCCCACGCGGCCTCCCAAGGACTCCACGGCCGACCCCGCGTCGGTGCGCGACATGGACTTCAGCTCACCGGTGAAGAGGAAGGTCTTGCCGACAAGCGGGCCATCCGCCTTCGGGACGCCGCCCATTCTCAGGCCTGCCTCCGACAGCCTCCGAAGGAGCGCGCGGTTCCCCTCATCGACCATGAAGTCCCTGACTGATTCCGCCACGACCTTGCCCACGCCCTCGACCTTCGAGAGCTCGTCAACGCTGGCGGCCTTGAGCGCATCCATGCTCCCGAACCTCTCGGCAAGGAGCGACGCGGTCGTCCGTCCCACATGCCTCATGCCGAGGGCGTGGAGCACCCGGCCCAGGTCCCTGTCCATGGACGATTTGACGGCGTCGAGTATGTTCCTCGCAGACTTCTCCCCGATGCCTTCGAGCGTGAGCAGGTCCGTCTCCCTCAGACCGTACAGGTCCGACACGTCCTTCACCAGGCCGCCGTCCACGAGCTGGTCCACCAGCGCGGGCCCTATCCCCTCGATGTCCATTGCGCCACGGGAGCAGTAGTGAGTGAGCCGTTCCTTCACCTGGGCGGGGCACGACGCGTTCACGCACCTCCTGACGGACTCTCCATCCTCGCGGACGGCCGTCGAGCCGCACACGGGACACGTCTCCGGCACCACGATCTCCCTCTCGCCGCCCGTGCGCCGTTCGACCAACGGTCTCACGACCTGAGGTATTACCTCGCCCGCCCGCTCGATCAGGACCATGTCCCCGATCATGACGCCCCTGCGCCTCAACTCGTCCTCGTTGTGGAGAGTGGCACGTGACACCGTGACCCCGCCGATCTCGACGGGCTCAAGGCGGGCGACCGGCGTGAGCGCACCCGTCCTGCCGACCTGGAAGACCACGTTTAGGAGCTTCGTGACCTTCTGCTTCGGTGGGTACTTGTAAGCGATCGCCCAGCGGGGGTTCTTGGCCGTATATCCTAGGCGCTCCTGCTGAGCGAGTGAGTCGACCTTGACCACCATGCCGTCGATGTCGTACCCGAGCCCGTCGCGCTTGGACTCCCAGGAGGCGATATGTCCTAGGACCTCGTCGACGGAGCCGAACACGCGAGTGTGCGGGCTGACCCTGAGGCCCGATGCCTTCATCGCATCGAGGCAACCGTGGTGTGTCTCCGGCATCCTGCCAGAGCTGTAGCTGAGCGTGTAGAAGTATGCGTCCAGCGGTCTCGAGGCCGCAATCCTGGAATCGAGCTGTCTGATCGAGCCGGCAGCCGCGTTCCTGGCATTTGCGAATACGGGTTCCCCCTCCGCCTCCCGCTCCTCGTTGAGCCGCTGGAGGCCCTTGGAGGGCATGTACACCTCGCCCCGCACCTCGACGGTCCTGAGGCCCCCCTCTGGCTTCAGCTTCAGCGGGACGCTCCTGACGGTCCTGATGTTGGATGTGACGTCCTCTCCCACGCGCCCGTCGCCCCTGGTCGCACCCCTCACCAGCGCACCACCCTCGTACAGGAGCGCGATGCCGAGCCCGTCCACCTTCGGCTCGACGACGTACTCGACAGGCTCTTCCCCGAGCCACTTCCTGACGCGAGAATCGAACTCCCTCAGGTCATCAGGGGAGTAGCAGTTGTCCAGACTCAGCATGACGACTTTGTGCTCCACCTGCGGGAACTCATCGACCGGCCTGCCCGAGACCCTCTGAGTCGGCGAGTCCGGCGACACGAGCTCTGGGTGCTCTGACTCGAGGGCCTTCAGCTCGTTCATGAGCCGGTCGTACTCGTGGTCCGTGACCTCAGGGTCGTCCTCGACGTAGTACTTCACGTCGTGGTGTGAGATGATCTCCACGAGATCTTTGATCCTGGCCCTCGCACGTTCCTCGTCCATGCTCACGGCCTCCTACCCCGGAGGTGCTTCTCAAGCCCGTCGGCGTCCAGTGTGTTGAGCACATCCTTCGGCCCGAGCCAACCGCGTCTAGCCGTTATCACTCCCAGCCTTATGAATCCCATGTGCTCCGTCCTGTGCGAATCCGTGCCCAGTGACACTCGCACGCCTCTGGAGCCAGCCGCCCTGCAGTCCACGTCCCTGAGGTCGAGCCTGTCGGGGAAACAGTTCACTTCCATGCACACATTGTGCTCGGCGGCAGCGTCCAACACCGCCTGGAGGTCGACCTCATACGCGCCCCTCTGGCCGATCAACCGGCCCGTCGGGTGGCCCAGGATGTCGACCATACCCGTGGAGATGGCCGCAACTATCCTCTTGGTCATCTCCACCCTCTCCATCTTGAACCTCGAATGGACCGACGCGACGACGATATCCAGGTCCTTAAGGACCGACCCCCCCAGGTCGAGGGTGCCGTCGGCCTTGATGTCGACCTCGGAGCCCGCGAGGACCCTTATGCCCCCGGCGGCGTCCTCGGCCTTCCTGACCGCGTCAATCTGCGCCCTGAGCCTCTCGGGGGAGAGGCCGTTCGCGATCTTCAGGCTGTGAGTGTGATCCGTGATGGCCACGTAGTCATAACCCCTGCTCTCGGCCGCGGCGACGACCTTCCCGAGGGAGTCGGAGCCGTCGCTCCAATCCGTGTGCAAGTGCAGGTCGCCTTTGACCTGCTCCAGGCGGACCAGTTCGGGCACATTCCCCTTCCTTGCAGCGTCGAACTCCCCCGAGTTCTCCCGAATCTCCGGGGGCATGCACGAGAGCCCCAGGGCCGAGTACACCTCCTCCTCTGTGGCCCCGGCGACCAGTCTGCCAGAGTCGCGCTCGAAAAGGCCGTACTCGTTCAGTTTCAGACCCTTCTCGACACCGATCCTGCGGAGGGAGACATTGTGCTCCTTCGATCCCGTGAAGTACTGGAGTGCTGCGCCGTAGCTCTTCGTCTCCACCGCCCTCAGGTCCACCTGCATGCCGTCCCTGAGGCGCACGCTGGACTTGGTCGAGCCCTTCATGATGACCTCTTCGACCTCGGGGTACGCTGCGAACGAGTCTATGACTGCGACGGGGGAATCGTCCCCCACGAGGATGTCTATGTCCCCTATCGTGTCCCGGCCTCTCCTGAGGCTGCCCGCGACGCTGATCAGGTCAATGGCCAACGAGGCCTTCAGGTACTCAATGTACGCCTCGGCGATCGACAGCGCCTCCCCGAGGAGAGTCCTGCCGCCACTCGATTCGAGGACCCTGATGCCCTGGAGTATGCGTTCCTCTGTCTTCTCCCCGAAGCCCTTC
>JAABQR010000174.1 GCA_011391345.1 Methanobacteriota archaeon
CCCGAGGCTGATGGCTTCTACTCGTGATCGGGTGCAAAGCGCCGGGCTTTCCCGATTCGCCCGGCCGAGGATGTGAGGTTCATGGACACAGACCAATTGTGGCTAGTGCTGTTGGTGGCCGTAGGAGGATCCATCGGGAGTGTCTCGCGGTACCTGCTCTCAGGCGTCTTCACGACGTCTGATTTCCCCTGGGGCACGTTCTTCGTGAACGTTACAGGCAGCTTCCTGATTGCTTTCCTGTACTTCTGGAATCTCGAGGCAGGGTTCGCGTCCCAGGAACTTAGGGTGGCCCTGTTCGTAGGGGTCTTCGGAGGGTACACGACGACATCCGCATTCAGCCTCGAGACCGTCTCGATGCTCTCCGAATCGCAATGGGGCTGGGCCGCCGCAAACATCTTCCTTAACGGAGGCCTATGCGTGGTCGCGGCCGTGCTCGGACGGATGGCCGCTTTGCTGACGGAGGCGGTTTAGGGTGGAACTCGAAGAGAGGGCGATGCGATTGAAGGTGTACCTCGGCGAATCCGACCACTGCAATGGTCTGCCAGCGTACAAGGCCGTGGTCCACCATCTGAGACAGAGTGGGATTTGGGGAGCCACTGTGACGCGCGGCGTGTACGGGTACGGCAAGAAGAGCAGACTGCACGCAGCCTCTCCACTCCGGCTGAGTGAGGACATGCCCATAGTCGTCGAGGCGGTTGACTCGGAGAAGAAGATACTCGAAGTGGTCCCCGCCATCAGCGACATGGTCAAAGGAGGCCTTGTCACCGTCGACGAAGTCAAGGTCCTCAGGCATATCGGATGAAGCGACTTCTGAACTCATCGCAAGCAGGCGACTGCTACACGGCCCTGTACCGTGGCACCGGGACATGTATCTCGAACACGGTCGACTTACCTGGAACCCCCACCTCGCGCACCGAGATGCCGCTGGATTCCAGGAGCTCCCTCGCAAGGCAAAGGCTCCGACCACATACGCAGGGTCCTGCCTGGTCAAACAGCGACTCCTTGGCCCCTTCGGGCACTCCTGACCCATCCGCTCTGACAGTGACCGTCAAACCGAACTCCGAGGTCCTCGCCCTGACACTGATCTGAGCACCTGATTGGCTCCGCTCCGCCACTCCAGAGACCAGAGCCGCGAACGCCTTGTCGGCGGCTGAGCTCGCGAATACCTTGTGCGAGCCAAGGTCCATTGTGACCCTCCGTGAGCCGTTGACAGAACGGTCGACCGCGCTCTGAATGATTCCATCGAGCGACTGCCACTCGGTCGGAGCCTCCATGCACGACCTGAACATCCTGAGCGCTTCCAGCCGTTCCGACAGCTCCTCGCACTTCAAGTCCGCCGAGCGTATATGGGCTGCTGTATCGTCATCTCTGCAGGTGCCAAGAGCGAGCTCGTTGAAGAATGACACGGCGGATAGTCTGTCCCTGAAATCCTTCAGGACCATCTCATCTAGCATCGTCAGACACAGCCTGGCGCGCTTGAGTTCCCTCGCCTCGAGCGCTCCGATCTCCGACAGGACCGATCGGCTGAACAGGTCCTTCTCCATGCGCTCCAGGACATCCGGGGTGACCACGCCCGTGGCGTACGAGATGAGTGTCTCTGGCGGGAGGTAGTAAGGGTTGCCGCACACCGTCCCACGCACGATGACCTTGGGGTGCGCCATCACGACCTTGACGAGGGTCGCGGTGTCGATATCCGCCTCGGGGTACTGACATAGGAGGTCAGCGGATGAGCGAGGATACATGAGATTGATACTGGCCTCATACTCGATGAGATCGGAAACACCGGGGACGTCCCTCGAGGCCCACGACATCTCACCGGTGGCCGTGAGCCCGGAAAAGCCATCCTTGAGCGCTCTGTCCCGCTCGTCCGAGAGGAATCCGAGCATTCGAGCCTTGTCGAACCTGCCGTCTCTTAGATAGACCTCGTCCGCCGTGTAGAAACTCACGCGGCTCTCAAGGGTCTCCTCGCTCAAGGGCGCGGCGTCCATCAACCGCTCGAACAGGTCCGCCTTCTCGAGGCCGTCAGATATGTACAGATACCTGTCGTTCTTCCTGAGCCCTTCAAGCATGTGAGGGACGACTGCGGCGAACTGATCTGACTCGCCCTTGAATATGCTGCACATGTGCCTTCGGGGGCCTTCAACCGAGGCACTCGCACACGACCTAGTCGAGTTCAACAGAGCCATCCCTTCTCTGAGTCTACTGTCACCAAAGACTCCCCTTTGTCAGTCAAGGCATGGAGGCATCGTATATTATGTTGTGTCCCGAACGTATTACGCGGTATTTAAGGGTCTGAAGTCGAGAAAGTACCAATACCCTCGACGACCTACTGAGGCTGTGAGAGATATGCCCGCAATCCATGAATCCACGTCCACTGCCGTCGCGATCATGGCGGCCGCGGCCGACCTCGTGATCGTGACATTGGCTGTGGCATGGGCACTTGAGGAGGTCATCTACTTCTCGCTGTTCGTGGGCATCCCGGCCGGGATTGCATCGGCCGTGGTGACATATCTGCTGGTTAGGAAGCTCCTGAAGAACATGTGAGGGAGACGGTTCAACTGAGCCTCTTCTCGAACCAGAGGCTCTCCCTGTCCTTCTCGAATCCCACGGAGCGGTAGAGATCCAGGGCCTTCTCGTTCTTGGCGTACACGCCTATATATGTCGTGTCCATGCCCTGGTCCAAGACCCACTTCATGCCGTCCGCGAGCAGGGTTCTACCAACGCCCCTCCTCCGATACGGCGGCTTGACGCCGAGTATGTTGATCCAACCCCACTTCGTCCCATTCTCCATATTGTAGGTCCTGTCTTCATGAGAGAGGCACACACCTACGATCTCGTCGCCGACCATCGCCAGAGAGAAACACTCAGGGTCCTCGCTGGCATCCCTGTAGTTTATGAACATCTCGGGCCGCTCAGGGGCGAAGTTGAAATGATCCCGGAAGGTTTCGTTGAAGGCCTCTACAATTCGAGTGAGCTCCTCGTCCCCGCACTCCTTGAAAGGCCTCCTGACGAGTCTGACGCCCTCAGGCGACGGGAAGTCCGGAACCTGCCCCGGCGTCCTCCGCACGAGGAAGAAGACCCTGTAGGTCTCCGCGAAGCCCTCGGAGATGAGAGCGTCCATCCGCCAAGACTCACCGGCAACGCACCTCGTCCGCGCCTTCCTCACGCCTCTGGACCGGATGTATTCGGACGCGAGATCTATAAGCCTCTTGTCTAGGCCCTTGCCCCTCTCCTCGGGGACGATCTCGAACTCCAGATGGACATCGTCCAAACCGGCCGTCAGCCTGTTCGCCTCGACGACCGTGACCGCATATGCCACTGGGACCCCATCGACCCTGACCACCCAGCTGCCCTCAGGACGGAACTCGGAGTACTTCACGGTGTAGGTCTTCATCTCCTCCACCGTAGGCGCCCGCTCGAAGGGAGACTCCTTCTTGGACCGCCGAATGACGCCTACCACGTCCTCGAGGTCCGCCTCCGTCAGACTGGTGATTGCATACTCAGTCACGATGCGCACTTATGTGCAGGCGGCACATGAACCTTTTGGAGGCGGGACCATTGCGCAATGTTTATCATCGCCCGCGCTCGTCCTCATGGCCATGAAGAAGGTCAGTCACAAGGACATGAAGGGGACCTCTCCCGAGGGCACCAAAGGGGTCGACTTCAGGCCACTGCTCGCGGAGAACGTGGACCCTCCCAACTACTATCTTAGGGTCTTCGACATCGCCCCCGGTGGGAACACGCCATTGCACACGCACGCGTGGGAGCACGAGGTGTACGTGGTCTCGGGCAAGGGGAAGATCGTCCTCGACAAGAGGGAGGAGCCTCTGGCCGAAGGCGACGCTGTCTTCGTCGAGCCGAACGAGGTCCACCAGTTCGTGAACGACAGCCGCCGCAACATGCGCATGATATGTGTCATTCCCAAACCGAAGTAAGCGTCAGGGCGCGTCGGCGCACTTCACGATGGTGTCGACGCACTCGCCGAACACCTTGGTGTGGAGGGCCACATCACGCTTTGTTGTCGAAGGCGCTATGAGTGCCATGTTGTGGAACGGGGTCATCAGGATGCCTCTGTTCAGAAGCATCAGGTGAAGCAGCTTCTCCAGTTCCCCGTCCCTGGCGGCATCGGCTTCCGCCCCGTTCCTGGGAGCGTTCGGGCAGAAGTGATACTCGATGCGCACTCCAAGGCGCGCGACATGCCAGGGCACACCCCTGCTCTTGATGACGTCGTTCACACCTTTCTCGAACCTCTCCGCCAGAGGCATCATCTTGGTGAACGCCTGCTTCGTGATGACCTTCTCGAGGGTGGCCCTCATGGCCGCCAGTGCAAGGGCATTGCCGGTCAACGTTCCACCCAGCCCGCTCTCGTCCGTGCCGTCGCTCAGTATGCGCTCCATGACCCTATCCGACACATACTGACTTATCCCGAACGCCGCGACGGGCACACCGCATGCCAAGGGCTTGCCCATGGTGATCATGTCCGGCTTGAGCCCGTGGGCCCCTGTGTATCCGCCTGCACCGCTCGAGAGCGTGTGCGTCTCATCGATTATCAGCAGTGTGCCCGTCCTTCTCGTGAGGTCCCTCACCGAATCGTGGTATCCCGGGTCGGGAAGCACTATGCCTCTGTTGGTCATGGCGGGCTCGATCAACACGCATGCCACGTCCCTTGGGGCGAGAGCCCGCTCCATGGCGTCGACGTCGTTGAACTCGACCGCCTTCGTGGTCATCGATGGCGGCACCGGAGGACCGATGTTCCCTTCCCTTGGGACGACCTTGCCGTCATCCAGGTATATCAAGGTCTCATCGACGGTGCCATGGTAGCATCCGCTCACGACGAGTACATACTTCCTCTTCGTGACCTCCCTCGCGAGCCTGATGGAGAATCTGTTCGCGTCTGTCGCGGTCATGGCGATCTGCCAATAAGGCAGTCCGAACC
>JAABQR010000175.1 GCA_011391345.1 Methanobacteriota archaeon
CAAGATATACTCGTTCACAGAGGTACACGAGGGCCTGGACGAGAAGGCCTCGATGAGGCCGTATTGGGTCGCCATGGTCGAGCTGGACGAGGGGCCCAAGGTCACGGGCCAGGTCATAGACTGCGACGCGTGCGACCTCGAGATAGGCACAAGGGTCAGGGCCGTCCTCAGGAAACTGAGCGAGGAGGGGCCCGCCGGGGTCATCCACTACGGCTACAAGTTCGTCCCTGTAAAGGGGAAGTAGGCGCCGTTAGTTTAAGGTACGACCAGGCCGATTAGCGCACGGTTCACCGGAAGGTCCTAAGGATGGCAGATCAGGGGTCGAGGAAGAAGTCAGCGGTCGTCATAGACGGGAGCAGCCTCACGGTCGAGAGGGTCGTGAGGGTGGCCAGGGAATCCATGGCTGTCACGCTTGACAGCGAGGCAAAGGGCCGGATGGCCGCGTCGAGGGCATCCCTCGAAGCCCTTCTGGACAAGGGTGCCACGATATACGCTGTCAACACTGGTGTGGGCGACCTCGTCAGCTCCAAGATACCGAAGAAGGACCTGCGGGCGCTCCAGCTCAACCTCCTCAGGAGCCATGCGTGCGCCGTCGGTGAGCCATATCCGACAGAGGTCGTAAGGGCGATGATGCTCCTCAGGGCCAATGCGCTGTCGAAGGGGTTCTCGGGCGTGAGGCCAGGCATCGTGGAGATGCTCGCGGAGATGCTGAACTCCGGCGTGCATCCCGTCATCCCGCGACAGGGCTCGGTAGGTTCCAGCGGTGACCTCGCGATGCTCGCGCACCTCGGACTCGTCCTCGTCGGAGAGGGCGAGGCAGACGCTGGTGCGGGTGTCGAAGCGGGAGAGGATGCGCTCAAGAGGAAGGGCATCGAGCCCATCGCGCTCGAACCAAAGGAAGCGATATCGATCATCAACGGAACGCAGGCCATGACTGCGCTGGGAGTGCTGGCCGTCAGGGACGCCGCCAATCTCGCCGACAACGCGCAGGTCGCCGCGGCGATGTCCCTCGATGCGCTCAAGGGCACGAACGCGGCGTTCGACCCGCGCGTGTCCAAGGTCAGGCCCCATGCCGGCCAGGTCAGGGTCGGGAACAACATGGTCGCCCTTCTGGACGGGAGCGAGATCATGGCGTCCCACAGGCACTGCTCGAAGGTCCAGGACGCGTACACGCTCAGGTGCATACCGCAGGTCATCGGCGCTAGCCTCGGCGCCATTTGGTACGCCGAGGACGTGGTCGGCATCGAGATGAACTCGGCCACGGATAACCCCCTGTTCTTCCCGGATGACTCATCTGTCATATCCGCGGGCAACTTCCACGGACAGCCGGTGGCGCTCGCGATGGACTTCTTGGGCCTTGCCGTGCACGAGCTCGGGAGTTTCTCAGAGAGACGCGTGGCGAGGATGGTCGACCACAAGCTGAGCGGCCTGCCGGCGTTCCTCACGAAGCACGGGGGGTTGAGCTCGGGCATGATGGTCCCGCAGTACGTCGCGGCTTCCCTTGTCGCGGAGAACATGGTTTTAGTGCACCCAGCATCCGCCACTTCCATACCTACGAGCGCGAACCAGGAGGACCACAACAGCATGGGCACCATCGGCGCGTGGAAGGCCCGGCAGATCCTGGAGAACGTCACGAAGGTTGTGGCGATCGAGATGATCGCCTCCTCGCAGGCGCTGGATTTCGTGTCGACGTCATCAAGCGCTGCCATAGAGGAAGTCCGGGCGGCGATAAGGTCCAGGGTCAAACGTCTGGACAGGGACAGGTCCATGACGAAGGACATCGAGACCGTCGCCTCGATGATTCGGTCGGGCGAGCTTGCCGACATCGCCGAGCACGCGTGCGGCTTCCAGAGGACCTGAGGCTCGATAGGTTCAATTCGGAGTAAGCGATACGGTCTCCAACCCAGGAGGCATCTGTTTGGAGGACCTCGCATCCAAGACAATCGACCACGCCATGAAGTTGGGAGCCGAGTTCGCCGATCTCAGGCTGGAATCGTCGCAGGGCACGAACATCGTCGTGATGGACGGAAAGACCAAGACCGTCACCGCGCATCTGTCGAGTGGCTGCGGCGTGAGGGCCTTCATCGACGGTGCGTGGGGCTTTGCGGTCACGAACGACATCTCCCAGTCATCTCTCTCGGCGGCTTCCGAGTCCGCAGTCAAGATGGCGAGGGTCGCCAAGGACAGGGCCAAGGTGAAATTCAAGATATCATCGTCGAAGGCCCAACGTGCGGTCGAGAGATACAGGTGCGACACGGCCCCCTCGGATGTCCCTATGGAGGAGAAGGTATCCCTAGCCTCTTCGCTCGACAGATCCATGAGGTCCACCGATCCGAGGATCGTGAGCACGAACGCGAGGTATGACGATTTCGAGGGCGAGAGGATCGTCGCCAACTCGTTCGGCACACTAGTGCGCACGCGCGAGACGTGGACCCTGGCTGCCTGCTCTGCATGGGCGAAGTCGGACGGGGTAATACAGCGTGGGCACGACGCGATCGGGATGGTCGGCGGCTACGAGCTCATGCGGACCGAGAAGGCCCTATCGCTCGGCGCGGAAGCGGCGGCTCAGGCCCTCAGGTTGCTTGATTCGAAGCCGGCCCCGGCCGGCAAGTTCGTGTGCGTCCTGGACAACAAGATGACCGGGTTGTTGGCACACGAGGCGTTCGGGCACGCGTGCGAGGCGGACGCGGTGCTCGCAGGCGCGTCCGTGCTCGAGGGCAGGGTCGGCCAGAAGGTCGCGTGCAGCGGGGTGACGCTCGCGGACGACCCGTCCATAGAGGCCTCGTTCGGCTTCTTCTCCCATGATTGGGAGGGGGTCAAGGCGGACAAGCACGTCCTCATAGAGGACGGCGTCCTGAAAGGCTACCTGCACAACCTCGAGTCCAGCAGCAGGATGGGCACCGAACCGAGCGGCTCGTCGAGGGCGCAGACCTACGGCAGCCCGCCGATCATCAGGATGAGCAACACATTCATCGCTCCAGGTGACTGGAAGAAGGACGAGCTCCTGGAGGACACCAAGGATGGCCTTCTGATCCAGGGTAGTCAGTACGGGTATGTCGAGCCTTCCAAGGGCCAGTTCATGTTCAAGTGCGACGAGGCATACGCGATCAGGCACGGTGAGGTCGGCGAGAGGTACAGGGACGCGTCCCTGTCCGGTGTCATCCTGGAGGTCCTGAACAACGTGACCGGTGTCGCAGATGATTTCATGGTCGGTGACCCTGGATACTGTGGCAAGGCCGGTCAGTCGGCACGCACGAGCGACGGTGGTCCCCATCTCCGCGTGGCCGATGTCGTCGTCGGAGGTCTGGTCTGATGGTCGACCTTCAGTCCTTGTCAGCGCTTGCGGAGCGGACCGTGTCGATGACCACGCGTGCAGGCGCGGACAGGTGTGACGTGGTCGCGGCGGATACCAACGCGATATCCGTCGACCTCGAGAAGGGGTCGGTCAAGCAGGCCAACATATTCTCGGACCCTGGAGTCGGGGTCCGCGCGTTCGTCAAGGGTGCATCTGGTTTCGCGGTCTGCACGGGGCTCGATGAGGCCGCTGTATCCAGAGCGGCCGCCATGGCCGTGTCTCTAGCGAGGGCCGGGACGCCGGATAAGGACTTCAAGGACCTGCCAGTGGCCCGTCAGGTCACCACGCTCCCAGGACTCTACGAGCCGAAGGTCGCTGAGATCGGCCCGGACGAGGTCGTCGTTATGGTCATCGAGATGTCCGATATCGCCGGCGACCACAAGAAGGTCACATCATCCAATGCCAGCGCGGCTGTCTCGGTCTGTCAGGTGGCCCTCGCTAACAGCAACGGCTTCTCATCTGCCCAGCGCATGACCTCTGTCGATCTCGTGGTCGAGGCGGTCGCCAGGGATGGGGAGGCGATGTTCTCTGGATACGATGGGTGCTCTGGCCGGAGGCTGGAACAGGGCGCGATCGAGCGTGTGAGTGGCGTGGCGCGCGACCAGGCGGTCAAAGGCCTCGTGCAGACGAAGCTGGAGACGGGCGATTATGCCATAATCATGGACCCATTGGCTGCTGGCTTCGTGCTAGGGAACGCCATCGGTGGCGGGCTGAATGCAGACAGCGTGCAGCGTGGCAGGAGCTTCCTCGCGGGTAAACTGGGGGAGACGGTCGGGTCGCCCGGCGTCAGCATCTACGACGACCCCACGATCGAATGGGCGTCGGGGAGCACATCCTTCGACGGCGAGGGAACACCTGCGGCGAGGTCCGTGCTTGTGGACAAGGGTCGTCTCGCATCCTATCTGTACGATTCCTACACTGCGGGAAAGGAGTCGCGCGGCAGCACCGGGAACTCGTCGAGGGGCGGTTCGGTCTGGAGCTACAGACATCCCCCGAGCATATCGACGACCAACCTCGTCGTCTCCCCTGGTGACTCTTCGTTCGATGAGATGGTCAGGGAGACGAGGTCGGGTGCATACGTGAGAGCGACATTTGATTATCCCAACCTTGCGACGGGGGAGTTCTCCGGGCTCATGATGGAGAGCTACGTCATCCGGGACGGGGAGCTCGGGCCTGCGATAAGACAGTCCACGATGGGCATAGGGATAGTCGAGATGCTGTCGAGGGTGGACATGGTGGGAAAGACGCCACGGGACTACTTCGGCGTCCAGACCCCGCCTTTCAGGATATCGAGTGCCAGGATAGCCGGTTCGGGCTAGAACGTGTATTTCTGGCCGCACACAGGGCACACGCCGGTCCTCTTCGCGCATGCGAGGTGCAGGACGTTCCCGCACCTGCAGCTAACGACGTCGAAGCCCTGCTTGATCCTGCCTTCGCAGTAGGCGCACTTGGCCACCTCGACTGCGCG
>JAABQR010000176.1 GCA_011391345.1 Methanobacteriota archaeon
CTCGCGCTGGCATCGGGATGTGGTCCACATCCACGCGCGCGCCCTTGGAGCTGGCTTCGAGGAGCATGCCGAGCGTGCCGAGACATCCTGGGTTGCTGATGTCCTTGCCCGCGGTCAGCATCGGGGCCGACGTATGCATGACCTTTAGACGAGACTGGACCTCCTCGGGGCTCTTGCGACTCGTAGTGTCCCAGGAGTATGGTATGCCAGGTGTGAAACGGCCGTCCAGGTCCATGGCGAACACGACGGAGTCGCCGACCTTGGCGCCGCTGCTCAAGACCAACCTCGACGGTGTCGTCCTGCCCAGCATCGCGACGTCAACCGCCGCGTAGCTGGTGTCCGGGTGAAGGTGTCCGCCGACCATCGGAACGCCGAACTTGTCGCACGCGTCCCTCATCCCCTTCACCAAGCGAGACCTGACATCCGCATCCCCACACGAAAGCACATTCACCGCTGCAATCGGGATACCACCCATCGCCGCGATATCGTTCGCGTTCACAAGGACGGAGCAATAGCCCGCCCAGCGCGGGTCCTTGCCCACGAGGTCCTGGATGATACCGTCGGCCGCCAGCAGGAGGACCTCCTTCCCGTGCGTGATGGCAGCCGAGTCCTCACCAGTTGCAGCCAATAGGTTCCCGCAGTGTTCTGGTATCAGGACGCGCGCGACCGAATCAATGGGCGCCTTCCTGACTACTCCGCGGTACGACCTGACCCGCTGGATGATCTCCGCCAGCTCCACGAAAGGCCTAACGCCCAAGCCAGTAGATAAAATGAATGTTTCAGAGCTTCGTCTGGACGGTCTCCTTCGCGTGGGAGCGCAGTCCGAACCTGTCGACCGCGATGTCGGCGAGGACCCTGACGAAGAGTGGCTCCAGGTCGGCCTCGACTATGGTGGGTATGTCACTGTTCGGGACCTTGTAGCCAAGCCTTGTGAGGAGGGACTTCGCATCCGCCCTCTCGTCGGGCGTGGCCCTCCTGCCCTCGACGATGCCGTCGACGCCGCATCTCCTGACCTCCATGTCGAACACCGCCCTCTTGAAGAGCCGCTGGAGGCAGTACGCTGCAATCGTGGCGCGTTCCGTCGCCGTCCCAGGCATCGCATTCACGCAGCCGCCGATCATCTCGTACAGGCTGCGGTCTCTCCCCCCGGAAAGGGAGAACACCTTCGCTGGCTTGATGTCCTTCTCCTTCAATATGTCGAGGTCAGCCAGTGCCTTGAGGTATCCTGTGAGCTCAAGCCTATGCATCTTGACCCCTCTCGAAGCCAGCTCCCTGCTGACGCCGCTGATGGAGGCCGGGTCCTTCTTGAGCACCTCGAGCACGAGGTCCCTCAAGTCCTTCTCTGGAGAGAACATGATACCGGACTTGGTAACAGATTGGGTAATAAAACACTTTCCTCAGTTCAGGATGGCCGGGCCCACCAGCTGCCAGAGTATGAGGAACAGGACCGTAAACGCAAAGGCGAGTGTTATGGTTCCTACGACCTTCTCCCTCTGCTCCTTCGTGTATTCCGACCGCACCTTGCTAACTATGTAGTCAAACCCATCCCTGAACAGGTATCCGCCGTCCAATGGGACCGCAGGCAGGACGTTCGTAAGGCCTATCATGAGGTTCAGCCAGAATATCCAGTAGAGTGAGTTGGTCAGTATCCAGAAGACACCGTCGGGCATCCACGACACTGCGCCCGTGGGCTCGTACAGGTCTGTCACGGGGGACCTGATAGGTGCGAGGTCCAGGAAGGGCAGCGCGATCAGCCTCAACCATGACATTGAGAACTCGTCGAGCGTGTCGTCACCCTCGAATGGGTGCGCGAGCATCGATGAGTAGTAGTCAGCATCCCGGAGGTTCAGGCCCATGGGCAGGAAGCCCGCACCCAGGTACCCGTCGCCGACGAACGAATCCTCGTTATCGCCCGGATAGTACTCGGAGTAGAAATCGTACTTGTCCGAGAGAGTGAGCGAGGTGATCTCGGGGTCAACTACGAAGGAGTCGGTCGTGGCATTGTAGGTCATGACAGACACATCAACGACCTGGCCCGCTCTCGTCAGGTCCATCGCGTCCCTGAGGTCGTCCATGTTCCTGACCGAAGTGCCGTTGATATTTGCCAGGATCATGCCCGCGTCAAGACCGCCGTCGTCAGCGGCATACCCTTCGACCGCATAGGACACGACCATGCCGTACATGACTCCATCAGCGGTCGCCGGCTCCCCTTCGAAGTAGTAGTCGACCGAGACAGTCGTCCCCGGGTCGATGGTCGACATCTGGTCGATATCGTCTGGTGAAGTGATGCTCTGTCCCCCGATGGCGACGATCACGCTGGTCTGGGGTATGTCCGCGTAGTAGGCTGGCGACGACTCGACCACGCCCGTGGCAAGTGCGCCGTCATGTGTCGGCTGGACCGACGACATCATCAACCCGGAGAAGATTGCGAGCACGACCATCGCGAGGAGCAGGTTGCTGGCGGGACCGGCGGCGAACACCTTCGCCCGCTTCAGCCGGGTCGTGTTCTGCAGCTCGGACTCGTTAGGCTCCACGAACGCCCCGACCGGGAACACGAATAAGAGGATGCCAAGGGACGTGATCTTCATATCGCCGAGCCGGGTGATTATCCCGTGGGAGAACTCGTGCACGACGATGGCGACCACAAGGCCCAGGATGCCATACCACAGCGGGATGACGGGGTTGATGCCAGGGATGCCCAGTATCAGCTCCGGCGATGGAGCCTCCTCCACTTGGGACACGATAGTGGCCTCCCAGAGCAGGAGGGTCATGATCGTCACCATCGCGCCGGCACATACCCACAGCGAGAGTTTGCCATAGAATGACCAGAAGCGCTTCCTCCTCGCGACCCTATCGATGAACTCCCTGCCCCTCCTGGTCTTCCACATGACCATCGGGCCCATGAGGCTCATGCCATGTCTGTCGAACCACTTGGACCTGTTGAGCGCATACACCGCCACGATCCAAGCTGAGAGTATGATGAGTGCGATGAGATACCCGTTCATCTAGCGTGACCAGCCCTGAGGCCATGCGGCTACCTGTATTAATTCGTTTCATCCTTGGAGGGCTTGTCCTCATTCGCCCCGGACATGGATGGCCTGTGCCTCGCCCATTCCTCGTCCGAGAGCTGGTCGTAGACATCCTCCTCGGCCGCTGCCTTCGGCTTCTCGCCCTCGTCCCCGGAGGAGAGGCGGATGATCTGGTCCTTCTTGAGGATCCAGTAATGTATCCTCCACAGCTTCCCCTTCTTGAGCAGGACCTCCTCCTGAGTCGTCGTCAGGAGGCCTTCCTCCTCCAGCATGTAGAAGACGTCCCGGTCCTCGGGGGTGAGCCTGTTGTCTATGACCTCGTCTGTGTAGCCGAAGAAACTCATGAGGTACTCGGCCATCCGCTTGACCTCGTCATCGGACATGCCCTTCTTGCCGAGGGTCCTCTTGAGAGCTATCTCAACCTGTTGCATCGTGACAACAGTCATCCCAGTCCCAGCGACGTGAACTCAGTACGGTGCTAAAAAGATGTCGCACGCGTGCGAGAGATGGCCCATGTCCATCAGAGCCCGTCCATCCGCACTCCCTGTTCGACGAGAGACTCCAGTATCCTCTTCGCCCAGGCGAGCTTCCGTCCCTTCACATCAGAGGGTCTGGAGGCCTTCAGAGAAGGCCTCTCGAAATCGAACCCCACGAGCGTTATCCTCCGTGCGCCGAGGCCTGAGAATATGCACGCCGCCCTGTCGCCGTCCGTGAACCCGCCCATGTTCACGAGACCTCCTGACGGAGGGCCCTGGCATGTGCCGACCACGCGTCCCTCGAATCTCGGTACGACCGCCCGGACGGCATCCATGTTGTCCCCATGCCCGTGGATGAAGACGAGTGTGCCCATGGAATTGGCCCTCACCTGATGCTCGACCTCACCGTCCAGGTCTGTGACGATCGCGTCTGGCCTCAGTCCTGACGCGACCAGGGTGGTCGTGGCTCCATCGGCCGCGACCACGTACCCTCTAGGAGGGTCGGACGATACGGCCTCGGGAAGGGACGGGCCGTCCCCACAAATAGTCACCTTCGCGGGGCACTCCAACATGAGCTCCTGGACGGTCGGGACCCTGCGGGACGATAGGATCGATGACAGGATCTCCGCGCTGCGCGTATCGGCATCCTCGTCATATGCGAACTCCCGACATATCTCATGATACATCGGCAGCCATGCATCCAGCTTCACGGGCTCACGCCCCTGCGGACGCACCCTTCCGACCCGACTCTGACCTCAAGGAGGCGTTCAGGACGGAGCTGAAGACGGCGATAAGGATGCCTGTGATCATCTCAGCCATTATGATGAGAAGATCGTACTCCCCATAGCCGACGAAGTAGGAGAGCGCGTCCGCGGATCCCTGGACGATGAAACCTGTCGCCAGGACCGAGACCATCATCACGATGAATGACCAGCGTATCTTGCCCGTCTGAAGGAAGGACGTGACCGACTTGCCCGTCTCGTATGAGAACACGCCGAAGACGACGAACCAGACGGAGCCAGACACGAATATCAGGAGAGATATGGCCAGGCTCCTCTCGTGCTCCAGCAGCGCCTCCCTGTACGACACAGCCATGTCGTAGCCAATAAGGACGCCCACGACCGCGAGGACGATGCCTATGATCGCGAAGGGTATGGCAAGGCTCCCCTGTCTGATGGACTTGCTCATACGCGTCATCCTCTCGCTGAGCTGTTCCGCCCACCTGTACGCCCAGCCA
>JAABQR010000177.1 GCA_011391345.1 Methanobacteriota archaeon
TCTTCGCCTCGAGCGCGAGGTCTATCGCCGCCTTGATGGCGTGGCTCGTCTCGGGGGCGGGTATGATGCCCTCGGTCTTCGCGAACAAGTGGGCGGCCTCGAAGACCTCCTTCTGCTGGTACGAGATCGGCTTGACCACCTTCGACTTCACGAGCGCGCTCACCGTCGGGGCGGCCCCGTGATACCTCAGTCCGCCCGCGTGTATCGCAGACGGGACGAAGTCGTGGCCGAGCGTGTACATCAGGAGCAAGGGTGTCATGCCGGCCGTGTCGCCGAAGTCGTACTCGTACTTGCCCTTCGTCAGGCTCGGGACCACAGTCGGCTCCACTGCGATGAACTCCGTGTCCAGCTTACCCTTCAGCTTCTGCCCGATGAACGGGAATGTGAAGCCCGCGAAGTTTGAACCGCCTCCGACGCATCCGATGAGGTAGTCTGGCGTCTCACCGAGCTTCTGGAACTGCAGCATGGCCTCCTGGCCGATGATTGTCTGGTGCAGCATCACGTGGTTCAGGACGCTCCCGAGGCTGTACTTCGCGTTGCCGTCCTTGATGCAGGTCTCGAGCGCCTCGCTGATCGCGATGCCCAGGGAACCTGGGTGCTTCGGGTCCTTGGCGAGCAGCTTCTTGCCGAACTCGGTGAGTAAGGATGGCGACGGGTTGACCTCCGCTCCGTACATCCTCATGATCTCGCGCCTGTAGGGCTTCTGGTCGTAGCTGGCCCTGACCATGAACACCTTGCATTTCAGGCCAAAGTAGTTGCTCGCGAGCGACAGTGCCGTGCCCCACTGCCCTGCCCCGGTCTCCGTGGTCAGATGCGTGACGCCCTCCTTCATGTTGTAGTACGCCTGGGCGAAGGCCGTGTTGGTCTTGTGGCTGCCAGCGGGGCTCAGGTCCTCGCGCTTGAAGTATATGTGCGCGGGGGTCCCGAGCGCCTCCTCGAGCCTCGTGGCCCTCTGTAGGGGGCTCGGCCTGTTGATGAGCATGTACGATTGGAGGACCTCCTCGGGTATGTCGATGTACCTCTCCGAGGACATCTCCTGGGCTATGAGCGCCTTGGGGAAGATCGCCTCCAGAGCCGAGGGGCTTATCGGCTGCTTCGTCCCAGGGTCCAGCGGTGGAGCGAGCGGCTCCGGCAGGTCAGGCAGTATGTTGTACCATTTCTTCGGCATCTCTTCGGGGGTCAATGTGGTTCTTATGGGTCTCACGGTAGCCCTCCTCGTGAGTCCCCCTGAAGACGCGTACACTATATATCGTTTTCGAGCATTGATGTATGAAAATGTGCCAACGGGCGTCATCTGAGGTATATGATGCGCCCCAATCTACCGTCCCAGATCCAGTCATCCTCAGTGACGGCATCCCTGCGCCTGGCGATCATGTATTCGACCTTGGCGTCGGTATCGTCCGCCTCGTGCACCGCAAGTGCCTCGGGGGTCATCGGGTCGACAGGCGAGCCCCACTCTCTCTTGCCGTGGTGTGACAGGAGTATGTGCCTCAGTTTCATGGCGAGGTCCTCGGGGAAGCCTTCGACTTCAGCTACGTGCGACATGAGCTCCTCGTCCCCTATCACTATGTGCCCGACGAGGTTGCCCTCGGGCGTGTGGTTGATATGAGTTGTGACTCGGAAGCTCCGGACCTTGCCTATGTCGTGGAGCAGCGCCCCTGTTATCACCAGGTCCTTGTCGAGCTCCGGGTGTTGTCTGACTATCTCGAGGGCCGTGTCGACGACATTGAGCGTGTGGTGCATCAGCCCGCCGATGGCGGCCGAATGCAGCTGGATCGATGCAGGGGTCGTCGAGAACCGTGATATGAACGCCTCTTCCATGAAGAACGATTCGAGGAGCGCTCGCATGTGTGGCTCCTCGACCGTGCCGACGAACGCAAGGAGCCGCTCCCTCTTACCTGGCAGGTCGTCGACCGTCGGGACGAGTTCGGACACGTCGTATCCACCCTCTGCGACTTTGGTCAATGTCCCTCCGTTCTTCTTGCTGACGGACACCTCGACCTGGTTCCTGTAGTCCGCGGCCTCTCCGCTCACGCGGATGACGTCGTCCTTGTCGAAGGACGAGTATAGCTTCTGGACGGAATCCCTGTCCTCGTCCCCCCAGTACTTCACAGTGAGCTGGCCGCTATTGTCGGCCACCCTGACCTCGAACATGTGGCCGTACCTGTACTCTGCCACGGGCTTCTTGTACGCCACGGAGAAGTAGCTGTCGACCCTCTCGCCTGGCTTCAGGTCCTTGGCCATCTGTTTCCCTTTGGTCGCGGGCATGTCCCTGGTCACCTTCCTGGGATGGGTTATGGGCATCGGGGTGTAAACTCTTTTCACGATGGGTGGCCCGGAGGCCCTGCCTCTCAGCTGGCAGACTGCGGTATGCTCAATCGCCGTCCCCGCATCCGAGGAGGCGTACCCCCACGGAGGCCCCCGGCCACTCATGTCTCCTTGAGCGAGGCGGTCCTTGAACTCATTTCACACTACGTGTATAGTACGCGGCCGGCGTGTGGAAAGAAAATGGAACCGCACAGGCCCGCACCCCTGGGGCCGTGTGCGCGTTTGTGTTTCCCTCTTCTTGTTCTCACCAGCACTTCGAGTAGCCGCAGGTCCTGCATACGACGCAGCCCTCGACGTACTCCACCATGCTGCCGCACTCTGGACACTCGGGACACACGTCCCCCTTGTCCACGTGGTTCTGCTTCTCCGCGGGTGGCGCGGCCGCTCCCGCGTCGATCGCCTTCTCGATATTGGACGACCCGAAGTCCTTCACGAACCTCTCGAGGGCCTTCGCCACGGCATCGCTGCACGAGAGCACCATGCCTCCCGGCTGCCATAGCGGGGCCGGGCATCTGATGCCCCTGAGCTGCTTCGCGATGGACTCGGGGTCTATCCCTGAACGCAGGGCGAGAGATATCAGCCTGCCCACGGCTTCGGACTGCGACGCGGTGCACCCTCCTGACTTCCCCATCTGGGTGAACACCTCGCACAGGCCTCTTTCGTCCACGTTGATCGTCACGTACAGGTGCCCGCACCCGGTCTCCATGCGCTGGGTCGAGCCGCGCGTGACCATCGGCCTCTTCCTCGGGATGCGCGCATCCCCTTCCAGCTCCGGAGACGCCTCTTCCTTCTTCTCCTTGTCCGCCCCGACACTGAGCACCTGGTCCTCCCGGCTGCCGTACCTGTAGACCGTCACGCCCTTGCATCCGAGCTTGTATGCGAGGACGTAAACGTCCTCGACGTCCTTGGGCGTGGCCTCGCCAGGGAAGTTGACCGTCTTCGACACTGCATTGTCCGTGTGCTCTTGGAAGGCGGCCTGCATCTTCACATGCCACTCGGGGGAGATGTCGAGGGCGGTGACGAAGACCCGCTTGATATCCTCGGGTATCCCCCTGATGTCCTTGACCGTTCCCTTCGCGGCTATCTCCTTCATCAGCTCGTCCGTGTGGAACCCCTTGGCCTTGGACACCGCTTCGAATATGGGGTTGACCTCGGGCAGGATGTCCTTGTCCATGACGTTCCGGACGTATGCGACCGCGAAGATCGGCTCGACGCCGCTGGACGCGCCCGCTATGATGCTGATGGTGCCTGTGGGGGCGATCGTCGTCACGGTCGCGTTCCTGAGGACATCGAACCGTCCCTTGAGGGTGCTGTCGCTGAAGTTGGGGAAGCTGCCTCTCTCCTTCCCCAGGGCGACCGAGGCCTTGTGCCCCTCGTCGTCCACGAACCTCATCAGCTTCCGGCCAAGGTCGAGTGCCTCGTCGCTGTCGTATGGGATGCCCATGGTCAGCAGCATGTCTGCGAACCCCATGACGCCCAGCCCGACCTTCCTGTTCGACCTGGTCATGTCCCCGATCTGCGGGAGCGGATACCTGTTGACATCTATGACATCGTCCAGGAACCGGACGGACCAGTGGATGGTGTCTCTGACCTTATCCCAGTCGACCGAGTATCTGCCCGCATCGTACGAGAGCATGCGAGCGAGGTTGATGGATCCTAGGTTGCACGATTCGTAGGGGAGGAGAGGCTGCTCGCCGCACGGGTTCGTGCTCTCGATCTCCCCGAGTTTCGGAGTCGGGTTATCCCTGTTGATCCGGTCGATGAATACGATGCCCGGCTCCCCGTTCCTCCAAGCCATGTTGATGATCATATCGAAGACTTTGCGCGCGTCAAGCTTGGACAAGGGCTGCCTGTTCCTGGGATTGACGAGGTCGTAATCGGTCTTCTTCTCGACTGCTTCCATGAACTTGTCGGTGATCGCGACTGAGATGTTGAAGTTGGTCAGCTTCGTGCTGTCCTTCTTCGCGGTTATGAACGACATGATGTCTGGGTGGTCCACGCGCAGTATGCCCATGTTGGCTCCGCGCCTGGTCCCTCCCTGTTTTATGGTCTCAGTGGCTGCGTTGAAGACCTCCATGAACGAGATCGGGCCGCTGGACACCCCTGCGGTGCTCTTGACGGAGTCGTTCGCTGGCCGCAGTCTCGAGAAGCTGAACCCCGTGCCGCCTCCGCTGTTGTGGGAGACGAAGCCGTTGGCGAGGTACGCGTGACTGTTCGGGACGGTCAGGTCTAAGACACCCCTCCTACCCGCAGGTGACACGACTTTCACCTTGACGAAGAAGTGTCCCTCGTCATCAGGCTCCTCATGCAGGCCTCCCGCGGCCTCAGCCTCCGCTCCCATGACGGGGACATCGACTCCGCGCAGCCTCTCCGAGAGCACCTTCG
>JAABQR010000189.1 GCA_011391345.1 Methanobacteriota archaeon
GACCGGAGAGCATCGATTGCTGCGGAGACGGCCTTGTGGTCCGTCGCGTGCTGGTGTGGCCTCAGCATCGGCTCCCACGAGGCCATCATTCCTCCCTCGCCCATTGTCCACGGGATGAATATCCTCCTCGCGTCTATGATCGCGCGGTTCAGCTCGTCGGCCATCTCAATGGCCGCCGCCTTCTGCTGGGGCGACTTCGCGGCGGCGTACGCCGCTTCTATCTCGTCGGCCCTGACATTGACGGCAGCGGAGAGCACCTCGAACTCAGCCAGGGACGCCAGGGCGGCCTCGATGTTGGCGCGCTGCGATGGCACCATGGGCTTCTCAGAGCACAGGTTCTGCTGCGCCCAGTCGCACGCCGGCACGAAGTCCAGAGGGAGGACCAACGCGTTGACGGACCTGTACGCCATGAGCGCGGTGAGCTCCGTGACCATCGCCATCATGTCCTCGGACTGGAGCTCTATCGTGTCGAGCTGCGTGTGGTAGTACGGGTCGAACCCCGTCCCCCAGACCATCTCGACTGCGGTCCCTCCGCCCTTCCCGGCGAAGGACCAGGCGTCGGTCCACGTCCACACGGGTGTGTAGCAGTTGAGGACGTTGAGGTAACCGAGGTCGGATATCGCGCTCCAGACGAACGCGCTGACCTCCAGCGATATCTCGAGCCAGACCTTCCCGTCCACTTTCGGGAAGCTTCCACCGTCTATGTTCAATTCCATGACGAGGCCGTCCATGATGTCCGGGTGGGCGACCACGAACTCGTACGAGCCTACCAGCCAGTTGAACCACGTGCCGTCCGGGCCGCCGCTCTCCTCCGAACCGACGGAGCAGAACACGAGCGTCCTCTCGTTCACGTAGTCGCCCGAGGCCCTCGCCTCGGAGAACATCCTGGCCATCTCGAGCACGATTGCGACCGAGGAACAGTCGTCGAACGAGCCGTTCCACCACGTGTCGATGTGCCCAGATATGACGACGTATTCATCCGCCCTCGTCGTGCCTTCGAGGACCGCGGCGACATTGACGGACCGCGCGTCAGGGTTGAAGTCCGTCCGGCCCGCGATCTCGAGCGTCACAGGCCCGGACAACATGAGCTCCTGCAGCCTCGCGGCCGAGTTCGGTGATATCGATATCGCGGGTATCCGCGAGAAGACCGAGTCCTGCTTGATGCCCTCGGGGTTGTCAGCACCAGCGAAGTAGCCGTAGAACATGACTGCCGAGGCGCCGTGAAGGGCCGCCTCCTCCGCGGGCGTGTTGGGCCATCCCTGCGTGTTGTCGTCCCTGTGCACAAGGGCGATCGCGTCCTCCAAGTTGCCATCTGGTCCGCACGCCTCGTCGAACTCCGCGGCGGTGCCGTAGCCCACGTCGACGACATCAGCGACCAAGACGGTCCCGTCCTCTAGGTTCCCATGAAAGTACTCCTTGCCGTTGTCGTAGCCCCACACGGACTGGGCGTCCCCGTATGTCGTGGCGGGAACCTCCTCGTTGTAGTTCGACACGATCTTGACCGTGGTCCCAAAGTGGTCCCAGTTCGCGACCCTGAACTCCTCCCACCAGACCTCGTCCAGGGGCATCGCATCCAGTTGGTCGTACACGTACTCCTGGGCCGCCCTCTCCTCAGGAGACCCTGCGGTCTTCTCTCCTAACGAAGACAGGTACACTAGCTGAGTCCACGCATGCTCGTAGTCGAGTCTCTCGATGATACCAGCCTCGTCGGGTGTGAGGTTGAGCGGCTTCGAAGAGCCGATGGCAGGCATGCCGTAAGAAACGGGCATCGCCATCACCGCGACGAACATCAAGACTAGGCACAGAACTATCCCCCTACGCAACTTATTCCCCCCATTCACTACCCCGACACCGAATGTCAGGGCAGTCCCGAATCGCTCACTGACCTCATAAGCGTTATCCGCCAGAAGGATGGCGCGGATAGAGCGATGCGCCTTCGGATGTGACCGCGGTCTACAGAGACACGACTACCTTCGCGGATCTCTTCCCCGTCATCAGGTCGATGTCGATCCGGCCTATGTTGACGTTCTTCACGGACTCGTCCGTGACCTGCTCTGCGACCACCGTCCCAGGGTCCCGCTCGTTCTTGTGGATCATGACCATGAGTGCATGGCGCTTCTCGTCCATGTCCTGCACGAACGTGACCTTCCCCCGGAACTGGGTCGTCTCGTATAGATGGTCGCAGCTGCCTTCGGCATAGCCGAGGTCGACCATGGCCTGGCCCCAAACCCTGTTATCCCGTTTCAGCGCGTCGACCTTCCGGCCCTCGTGGGCGCAATGGAAGTATATCGCGTTGCGCCTCTCATCGTACCCGTGAGTCAATGTGGCGAGGTACGGCCCGTCCTCGTCGCACATCGCCATCGTGATGTACCTCGCCGCCACGAGCACTCGGACCATCTCGGCCCTGTCCGTGACCTCCTTCTCCTTCCGCCTGATGTCTCTCAAAGCGTGCGGCCTCCTTGGACAGAGAGGGAATCGCCTCTTGGCATTAGTATATCTCCCGTTGACAGATGGTTCTCCTCCAAATCCGAAGGCAACCAACAAGCATTCGTCGATAGACTATTACCCTCGAGCGACGTGTTCGGTCCCTGGTGCAACGATGGCGGAGGATGTGCTCATAGTGCTGAACGACGCACCCTACGGGACGGAGAAGTCGTACAATGGGCTCAGGCTCGCGATTGCATTGCAGTCGAGGGGCAACACGGTCAAGGTATTCCTCATGGCAGACGCCGTGTCGTGTGGCACGCCAAGGCAGGAGGTCCCGCCAGGGTACTACAACATAGGCGAGATGCTCGAGCGGGTGCTCGCGAAGGGCGGACGGGTCGCGGCCTGCGGTAGCTGCATGAAGGCGAGGGGGCTGACCGTCGAAGGCCTCGTGAAAGGGATCGAACAAGGTTCGATGGCGCTCTTGTCGGAATGGACCGAGAAGACAGGCAGGATACACTCGTTCTAGGGCCGTTCCGGCCATGAAGAACTGCCGATGGATCGTCGGCCGTGAGGGCTCAGAGGCCGGTGAACATGAAATACCGGGAAGACCATTCTCCCGCCAGAGGAAATGGGGGGAGTTTGCGATTCTCGTGATACATGGGAGTCTAGCGAAAATTCTGTGTCTCTCGCTGGTCCTCGTCCTGACGATTCCCCTGCTGAGCGCGCAGGCGGCCTCGGCCAAGGGGCAGGGCAAGGACAAGAACGATACGCCGACATACAACATCTACTTCGGTGACCTGCACACGCACACGGGCTACTCCGACGCGTACGACACGGAGAGCACGCCATGGGACGCCTACGCGGCCGCAATAGCCGCCGGGGCGGACTTCATGGCCGTGACGGACCACATGCAGATCTGGAACGCCTACAGCGCGTACGTGCTCGACGAGGAGGAGTGGGCCGACTGCCTCGCAGCGGCGGACTACTACACCTCCGACACCTTCGTCGCGATGGCGGGGTACGAGGCGTGGCTCCTCGCCAACTGTGGCGAGATCAACGTCTACAACTCGCGCGAGTTCCCGCCCGCGGAGACGCTGGGGAACCGCATGGAGAGGCTGCCGAGCTTCTACGACTGGATCGCATCGGTGCCGGGCGCCATCGGGCAGTTCAACCACCCGCTCTACGTCAGCGAGGACTTCATGGACTACGCGTTCTACAACGAGGCGAGGGACCTCGGCATGGGGGTCATCGAGATACACAACGAGGACTTCTACGAGCCGAGCTACATCAAGGCGCTCGACGCCGGGTGGCACGTCATGCCCGCGGCGAACTCCGACACGCACTACTCCGACTGGATGGCGGCGCACGAGGTAAGGACCGTCTTGCTGGCCGAGAGCCTCACGCCCGAGGACCTGTACGCGGCCATGTCCGCCGGCAGGGGGTACGGGACCCTGGACAGGAACCTCAGGGTCGAGTTCACGCTCGACGGGGCGGCCATGGGCTCCAACCTGAGCGCAGCCGACGGGGCCTACACCGCCTGGATCAAGGTCGAGGACCCCGACGGGGCGGAGCTGGATGAGATAACCCTCGTGGAGATCGTGACCGACGGCGGCGTGGTAGTGGCGTCGATGCCGACCTCCGGGTCGCTCGTCGAGCTCACGGTCGAGCTCTCCTCGGAGGACTCAAGGTACTTCTACGTCAGGGTGACGACCGCGTCACCCCTGAACGGCGATGTGCCTGGGGTCACCGCTTGGACCGCGCCGGTGTGGACGGGCCGCTGAACCGAGCGCATCCGATCGCGTGAATCGAACACGGTCAGGGGACCCTCCGTCCGCGCGGAACATGGTCCGACCGAAGAGGATTTAAGGCCTTCGCGTCAGAAGATAGCAACCCTTATCTCAGTCGGATGGATGCCCCACCTGGACGCATCAGCGGAATCAGTGGGGGTTCAATGCATGACGACGTTCTCGGACAGATTCAGGGTGAGGAAGCCGGTAGAGATTCTGAGCATGGAGGACAAGACCGCAATACACGAGGCAGCGCTCGAAGTGATGGAGACCGTCGGCATACGTATCCACAGCAAATCCGCCAGGGACGCGCTCAAGAACGCCGGCGCGCTCGTCGACGAGGCCACTGCCGTGGTCAAGTTCCCGAAGCATGTCACGAACTCGCTGATGGCATCGGTGCCGGAGAAAATCGTCCTCGCGGGGAGGGAGAAGGAGTACGACCTGCCCATGGACGGCAGGCACTGCTTCTACACCACCGACGGGTGCGGCATATCCGTGTGGGAGAACGAGACCCAGAGCAGGAGGCTCGCTGTCCTCCAGGACATAAGGGACAGCGCCAGGATGGCCGACTACCTCCCGTACTGCAGCATCTACGAGCCGACCGTGGTGCCGTCCGACGTGCCCGAGGACTCGCACGTCATCGTCGCGATGAAGGAAGCGTTCGACATCTCCAGGAAGCACATCCTCAGCGAGTCCACCTCCCACCCGGACGAGGCGCGCACGCAGATCAGGATGGCGTCCGAGATAGTCGGCGGCATCGACGAGCTCAGGAAGAGGCACATAATGTCCGCGATGGTGTGCACCATGTCACCGCTCACGCTCGACGGGAACGCCACAGAGGCGGGGATGGTCTGGGCCGACGCGCACGTGCCCGTGTGCATCACGGGCATGGCGATGGCGGGGGTCAGCTCCCCCGCGACGCTGGCCGGCAACATAGTCGTGAACCACGCGGAGACCATGTCGCTCGCGTGCGCCATCCAGGCCCGCTCGAAAGGGGCGCCTGCGATGTATGGCTCCGTCCTGTCCAACGTCGACCCGAGGACGGGCGCTATAATGCTGGCGTCACCCGAGGGCATCCTCCTCTGCATAATGGCCCACGAGATGGCCAAGCACGTGAAGATGCCGTCCGCGTGCGGCGGGCTCGGCTCGAACTCGAAGGTCCCGGGCATGGAGAGCTGCATCGAGAACAGCCTCGTGGCGCTGGGCAGCACCCTGTTCGCCCAGGAGGTCAACAACGGCCTTGGCCTGCTGGATTGCTCGACGGTCCTGTCCTACGAGCAGATGGTCATCGACAACGACATCGTGGGCAGGGCGCTCGTGTTCGGCAGGGAGATACCCGTCACCAAGGAGACTCTGCACCTGGACCTCATCAAGGAGGTCGGGATACTCGGCATGGGCAAGAAGAAGGGCAACTTCCTCGGCGAGAGGGCCACCATGCAGGAGGTCCGGCAGTTCTTCAGGTCCGACGTGCTCGCGAGCGAGCCCTTCGACCAGTGGGTGGCCAAGGGGAGGAAGAGCGAGGTCGCGGCCGCAAAGGAGAAGGCGGACTGGATACTGAAGAACCACGAGCCCGAGATGCTGGACAGGGACATATCCGCCAGGCTGGCCCAGATAGTCAAGGGAGCCTCCAAGTGATCCGGAGGTCGCCTCATACAACGAGTTGCCGGAGGGTCGAACATGGCGGTGGCGAGACTAAGGTTCCTGGAGAAGGACGAGGAGGACATCATACATGACCAGAGCATCGAATGCCTCGGAACCATAGGCGTGAAGGTCAAGAGCCCACGGGTGCTCAAGATGCTCGGTGACGCGGGCGCGACAGTCGATGAAAGGAGCCAGGTCGCGCTGGTCCCCGAAGGCATGGTCCGTGAAGCCTTGAGGACCGTCCCGAAGGAGATGACGCTCCACGGGAGGGACAAGGCGCATGACATGAGGATACCGGTCAGCTCGTGGCCGTACACGGGCACGACCGGCCTCGGGACGTACATCATCGACATCAAGACCGGCAAGAAGCGGGACTCGACCGTGAAGGACATCGCTGACTGCGTCAGAGTCGCCGATGCGCTGGACGGGGTCGACTATGTGCAGACCTCGCTCACGGCGACGGAGGTGTCCCCCCTCACGCACGGGCTGCACGAGCTCTGGACCGCATTCAAGAACACCACGAAGCATGTGCAGGGTGTCGAGATATTCAACGCAGAGGACGCGCGGAAGCAGATCGAGCTGGGCGCGCTCATAGCGGGCGGCAAGGACGAACTCAGGAGGAAGCCCAGCTTCACGGTGATACACTGCTCCATCGCGCCCCTCATGTTCGAGCACGACGCGGTCGAAGCCATGGTAGAGTTCGCCAAGGCGGGAGTGCCAGTTACCACGATGTCCATGTCGCTCTCAGGGGGCACTGCCCCCGTGACGATGGCGGGGACATTGGTGAACGCGAACTCGGAGAACCTCGCGAGCTACGTGATAGGTCAGGTCGCCAGCAAGGGCGCCAGGACCATCTACTGCTCGTCGTCCACGCCTGTGAACATGATGACCGGCATGATACACTACGAGAGCGTCAACCAGCCGTTGATAGCAGCGGGCCTGGCACAGATGGCGAAGAGGTACGGCGTGCCATGCATGGTGGGGGACTGGGGCCTCAACGACACCGATGAGCCGGGGGTCCCGCACACGCTCAGCGAAAGCATGGGGATCGCGCTCAGTACGATGACAGGGACCGACATGCAGGGAGGGATAGGCACCCTGGACAACGCCAAGGGCGTCGCGCTCGAGCAGCAGGTCATAGACGCCTACATCTGGGAGAATGTCCGGCGGCAGATGACGCCCTTCGAGATAAGCAAGTCCACAGCCGCCCTCGACGTGATCAGGCAGGTCGGCCACGGGAACACCTTCCTGACCAACATCCACACCGCCAGGAATTTCCGGAGGGAGGTAGTCGTCCGAGACCCGGAGAAGGGGAGGTTCGAGTCGACACGGTCGAGATCGATGGTGGCGGAGGCGAGAGATATCGCGCTAAGGCTCCTGAAGGAGCATGAAGTGCCTCAGCTGGACAAGTCTGTCCTTGAGGAAGGCGGCAGGATAATCAGGGACCATGAGAAGGCGATCGTCTCCCGGCACTGAGCGGGCCAGCGAGGTCTTTGGTTCCGGTGGCCACGTCCGGCCGACCGCCCGTCATCATGTGCTCAGGCTACTTCCTCCTCACCCTGAGCCTCTCGGGTATCTCGATCGTGAACCTGCATACCGTGTCTCCCCACAGTATGGACTTCAAGACCTCGGCCTTCAAAGGCTTGCCGAAGGCCACATCGAAAGGCTTCTTCTCGAACCCGGCGCTACAGTAGCAGAGGTTGCGAGATATCTTCTCCCCTGACATGATCGACTCGCGGGCAAGCAGGCAGTGGCAACCGTAGTACCTCTTGAGCTTCTTGTCCTTCTCCTTCAGGTATTCGATCGTCATGTAGGGTATCTTCGTGCAGTAGATCTTGTCGCCCCTGCGCATGCCCCCCGCTATCTCCGGATTCCCCCGGACAAAGTCCAGGACGTCTTCGTCGATCATCTGGTTGAAGAACGGGGTCTTGTCCCTCTTGTGGCCTTCGAGAAGCTTCACGAACTCCTTCCTGCGCTTCCGGAGATACTCGTCGACGTCCTTCGAGGCCAGGAACATCTTCCTCTCCGCGGTGTAGAGCGTTGAGGGGCCCGCATGCACGCCAGTGAGCAGCACCTCCCGGGTCTCCTCCTCGCCGAGGCCGGATTCGAGCCGGCCCATGAAATCGCTCGTGGCCTTCGGCATCTTCTTGGGAGGCGTCCCGATGGGCGGGGGATTGAACTCACCCAGGACCGCGTCGTACCTGCGCTTGCCGTGCTTGCGCTTCACGACCTCGCAGAGGTCGCCCATGACCTTCGCCCCGTCCAGCGCGTTGAGCAGGGAGAACTCGACATCCCTGTTGTCGATGAACCTCGAGTACCTGAGCAGGCCGATCATGTTCTCGAACGTGCTCCCGTCCTCCTTCGCCAGATGGGCCATGAAGGACTTGACGTCGCCCTCGCGTGCGTCCGGGAATCCCCTCTTCGAGCTCCTCTTCTTCAAGAAGGTCTCGAACTCCTTCACCATCTTGACGTGTGACCTTATGGTCTTCTCCGTCAGGCCCTTCGGGACGCGCCTCGCCTCCTTGATGAACTTCCGGAACCCGGCCTCGTCCATGGTCTCCTCCTCGTGAACCACGGAATAACCACGTGCGCCTATCTACTTAGCGACACGGAGGGATTATACGCATCCAATGGATTCCTGTGACGGCAGCTACCATGGCGAATTGTCCTAATTGCGGAGCTCAGATGGTTGAAGGCGGAGCGTTCTGCAGCGGGTGCGGCGCGAGGCTAGGCACCCCGATGGGAGGACCTCCAACGCCTCCTCCCTCTGCGCCGGGGAACCCGATCTGGTACCAGAACTCCTATCGCATACGGAAGAAGGTCATGGCCATCACGAACCAGTACTGGATAGAGGATGCCGGCGGCTCGACGCTGGGGTACTCGAAGCAGAAGCTGATCAGGATCAAGGAGAGCATCAGGATATTCACGGACGACTCGATGTCCAGCGAACTATTCAGGATACAGCAGGAGCAGATCATGGACATGTGGGGCACGTTCGCAGTCGTCGACTCCATGACCGGGGCGGTGGTCGGCAAGATACGCAGGCAAGCGCTGTCCTCGGGCGTCTTCAAGGACGAGTATCTGCTCCTCGACGCGTACGGTAACGCCGTGGGAAGGGTCGCCGAGCGTGCAGGCAGAGGCCTGGCGAGGAAGTACATCCCCCTGGGGAACCTCGTACCTGAACAGCTGGTCGTCGAGTTCCACGGACAACAGGTCGCTGAGATAAAGCAGCAGTTCAAGATCATAGGGGACATCTGGGAGGTCGACTGCTCGAGAGTGCCGGCGCAGTTCGACAGGCGCACGCTGATATCCGCTATGCTACTCATGGGCATGATCGAGCGGGACAGGAAGTGACGCTCGGTCCTCGTCAGATGGCTGCGTGGGACGAGAGATGCGACGACGACCCCGGCCCGGTGTCTGAGACGAGCTGTCCAGGTTCGGACACCCCTGGCAAAAGGCCTTGAGCATGCTTGACGTTCCCACCATCCACACCATGCGCTCCATCCTCCACCCAGAGTGGGCCCTAGCCTTGACACTCATCATCGCACTCACGCCCTACTGTGCGTGCGCGTGGAGCAACGGAGGTTACTCCGCCTACCCTGACGACCCTGACTACGGCACCCACGACTGGATCGCGGACATGGCCCTCGCGCTGCAGTCAGAAGACGCATCGTTCCTGCAGACGACCTATCATACCGACTACCTCCTCGGGACGGAGGCGCCTGACAACCCAGATTTCATAGGAGACTCGGTCAACCACCATGTCTACTACTACGCATCGGGCACGCTGCAGGACGATGCCAGTGCCGATAGGGCATCTGTCATGTATGACCTGGCACTCGAGAGGCTGGAATCTGGAGACTTCTCAGTGGCGGCATACTACATCGGGGCGATGACACACTACATCGCCGACGTCGGAGTGTTCGGCCACACGATGGGCGCCTACACTGACTGGGGGACCGAGGTGCATCACGCGGATTATGAGGGGGAGTTCGAGACCATGCTCGACACGCTCACGCCGCCATCTGACATCACCCTCGGAGACCTGAGCGCGTATGACGTCACGGTCGCGCTCGCGCGCGACATCACATTTGGCGAGAGCGACATACAGGCGAACGTGTGGATGGACACGAACTACGACTGGTCCGATACGGTCTTCCACGACAGCGCGATGGCATCCCTCTACGGGGCTGTGTCCGCGGTTGCAGCCGCCGTCAACCATCTCATGGTGGAGGCGACGTGTGATCTGCCGCCGGAACCCGAGCCGACGGTGCCGACGCCCCCGGAATCGCTCGATGCCTATCTCGACGAGGGGCACGTGACAGTGATGTGGTCCGCGCCGTCGAGCGACGGGGGCGAGCCGATCATCGAGTACCAGGTGTTCAGAGGGACGGGCGCTAGCGACCTTGTACTCGTCAGCACTGCGTCGAGCCTGATCCAGTCGTGGACTGATGCTGATGTGGAGAACGGGAAGACCTACGCATATTCAGTCGCTGCGAGGAACTCTGTAGGGTTGAGCGAGTCCTCCGATACGGTCACGGTGACTGTCCCGCCCGACAAAGGCTCGTCATTGGTGGTCCCCGCAATCGTATCCGCGTTCATAGCCGCCCTCGCCTCAGGAGGTGCCCTCGTGTGGAGGAAGTCCCGGAGACGGGGCGAAGGGTGACAACGGTTTCATGGGACTATTCGCATTCGTTGGCTTCATGAGCGGCAACAAGCAGCTGTCACCTCCTTCTGGAGAGGGGTTCGGAATCTCACCCGACCTGATCGAGGTTGGCCCAATCAGCGACTAAACGCTCGCGGGCCTGTTCTTCGTCGCCACCGCGCGTGCATTCCGTGACGCGCCGACAACCCGATAGCATCGGGTCGCTCGCCTGGTCAGCATTCAGGGAGGAAGTCCTTCCTGGACACCGCGAGCAGGAGCAAGCCGACCAGACCCAAGAACGACCCCATGAGGAAGCCGACCGCCAGGATCCCGAATATTCCACCCATGATGGCCAACTCGAATCGGGTCTCAGTGAGGGCGAACACGCCGCCCGCGATGGCCAGAAGGCCAGCGATGAATACCCAAGCCTGTAGTATGACATACTCCGCGACGGCGTCATCCACGGTCCCGCTCCATGGAACGACACCTTCGATAGTGTCCATCAGGGAGCTGCTCAGGTCCGGGCTGAGCGTCACGACCGACTGACCTATCCCGAGCGCGCCCGCCATCATGATCAGGATCCCAGCCATCACGACTCTGGCTGACCTGCCTGCGGTCGCAGGCTTCTCGGACCAGTGGACGCACTCGATGGGGGAGACATCCTTCGGGAGGTTGCTGATGATGACATCCCTTGCAGGCCTCGTGCAGGCGTTGCATATCTCGGCCCCATCGTCCAATGGCTGACCACAGTGCGCGCACACGCGCGAACCAGGCGCCCCAACATGCTCGTGCGACATAGGTCCGCCGCATATCCGGCACTTGACCGAGCCAAGGGCGTTGACCGTCCCGCAACGAGGGCACTCCACGGAGGTGTTCATCAGGGTCCCATTGGACAGCGTGGCAATAATACCTTTCCGCCGGATACGACCAACACTTACGTACTCTCAGGGCTCAGTGATTCCGAGCCGGTCGAGGTCGATGTTGCCGCCCGAGAGCACGACCGCCACCTTCTCGCCCTCCCTCAGACTCATCTTCCCCTGCAGGATGGCTGCGATGCCGACCACGGCCGAACCCTCGACGATTTGACGCTCGTTCCTCATGAGCCAGATGATGGCGTCTCTGAGTCGCTCCTCCTCGGCGAGCACGATCTCGTCTATCCACTTCAGCGCCAGGTCCAGGTTGAGCTGGGAGATCCCGCCCGCGAGTCCCTCGCAAATCGTGGGAGGTACGGGCACATCGACCAGCCGCTTCGCCTTGAAGCACTCATGAAGCGTATATGCGGCTGTGGACTGAGCGCCCACTATCCTGATACCAGGGTTCACGGTCTTCGTCCAGGCCGCAATACCAGACAGCAGGCCCGCCCCTCCGACCGGGCACGCGATCGTCTCGACATCCGGGAGGTCCTCGAGTATCTCCAGTCCTACCGTCCCGTGCCCAGCCATCACCTGAAGGTCGTCCGTCCCTGACATGAATGTCTTCCCGCCGCCTTTGGCCAACTCCTTGCAGTGGGCGAAGGCCTCATCGAAGTAACTCCCGTGGAGCACGACCTCGGCACCTAACGCCTCGCACTTGCTGACCTTGACCTTCGGGGTGTTCGCGGGTACGCATATCGTCGCGGATATCCCGAGGCTCTGCGCCCCGAGGGCTACCCCGAGCGCCCAGTTGCCCGCGGATGCTGTGATCACGCCCTTCCTCCTCTCTTCCGAGGAGAGGAGACTCATCCTGTAGAGAGCACCGCGAACCTTGTACGACCCCGTCCTCTGAAGGTTCTCCCATTTCAGGTGGACATCGGCACCCGAGAGGTCGCTCAGCACCTTCGAACGCGTCAGAGGCGTCCTCTCGATCGCGCCAGCCAGCGCCTTCCGCGCTTTCAGGACATCGACCGCCGTGAAGCTAGAATCCATGCAGTTCACACCTCGATGTAGAAACCCTTCCCAGACCTCTTCGCCTTCTCGTAGACGAACTGGGAGATCGCCACGTCCTGTATCGCGATACCAGTCAGGTCGCAGACGGTGACCTCCTTGTCGGACTCCCTGCTAGGCTTCTTCCCGAGAAGGACCTCACCGAGCTCCGCGTGAACGTCGCTCTCGTTGATGCTGCCGTCCTCGAGAGCGTGATGCACCTCACCGAGCTGGGCGCACTGCCTCAGGCTGTCGACGACGACCTTGTCCGCTCTCGCGAGTATCCTCGTGTCAAGCTCCTGCTTCCCGGGTTCGTCTGAGCCCATCGCGGTTATGTGCGTCCCACCTGAGATCCAATCGACCTTCACGATAGGCGACGCGCTCATCGTGGCCGTCACCACGATCTCGCTGCCCCTGACCGCATCCTCGGCCGTCTTCGCGGGCACGACCTTGACGCCAAGGACCTTCGACATCTCGGAGGCGTATGCCTCAGACTTCTTGGAATCCCTGCCCCAGACCATGAGCTCATCGAACTTCCTGACCTTGCTCAGGGCGATCATCTGCATGCGGGCCTGTGTGCCCGTTCCGATGACGGCGACCTTCGAGACACTCTTCTTCGCGAGGACCTTGGCCGCCACAGCACCCGCTGCAGCTGTCCTAAGATCCGTCAGGAAGCATCTATCGACCTCGAAGCACAGAGGATGCCCGGTCCTTGAGTCGAACAGGAGCAGCATGCCGTGGCTCGTAGACAGGCCGCGCTTCGGGTTGTCGTAGAACCCGGAGGCGATCTTGACCGTGTACGATGATGTCCCTCTCATGTACCCTGGCTTGATGTGTATGTCCCCGTGTCCGTCCGGCACGTTTAGCGCGACGGGGAACGGCACGACCGCCCGGTCGGAGTTGAAGGCTTTGAAACCTTCCTCGACCGCCGCTATCGCATCATCCATGGTCACAAGTGACTCGATGTCCTCCTTGGTCAGGACCAGCACCTTCGACATTTCGCCCATGATGTCCCACCTCCACCGGAGTATATCCTCTTCGATGGCTGAACGACAGCCCTCGCATTAGACTTTCCGGAGAGTGGGGAGCGTCCCGCGTGGAAGCTATATAGCGCACACAAGATTCATGTCAAGGGGTTCTGGTAGGATGCGGGACGAGTCGATGAGCATCATGCTTGGCGTCGCGAAGAAGGCGGGGTCGATAGCGTTGGCGGTCATCCTCGTGATGTCAATCAACTTCGTGACGTTCATGGTCCTCCCCGGAGACCCGTCCGCTTCAATGATCCCAAGAGGAGGCGTCCCTGACCTCTACGAGAGAATCGTCGAGGAGGCCCGGCTGAGCGACTCGCTCCTGGTACAGTACGTGGACTATATCCTGGACACGTTCACCGGGGACTTCAGAGTGAGCATCTCATCCCGGCCACTCGCAGACATCCAGGAGTTCATATGGGATGGTGTGGGGAAGACCTTGGCGCTTCTGGCCCTCGGCCTCCTGGGCTCATTCGCCATTGGGGTGGCGCTCGAGCGTATAGCCCGGGGAGGTCGAGGTCGGACACGCTCAACGCTCGTGCATGGACTGTCTCTATTGCCGGTCTTCGTCCCGGCCTTCTCGCTCGCACTCACAATACTGTTCGTCAACGTCGAGTTCGGCCTCGGCCTTCCGATTGCGCTCAGTAGCCCAGTCGGGACGGGTAGAGACGGGTACGAGGTTCCGTGGTCCTCAGTGCTTGAGCACGCCCTGCTTCCGGTCTCGACAATCATCCTCTCGACCACTGGACTTGTTGTGTTGTATCTCAGGGAGGGGCTTCGGGACTGTCGGAGGAATGGGGCGACGAACGGCTCATGGTTGTCCATCTTCGCGTCCGGCCTCGTCAGCCTGAGACCGGTTGTTCACCTCCTTGTTGCCTGGACGATGACCGCGGTGCTCCTCGTGGACATCGCGTTCAGCTACGGAGGCCTGGGCGAGTACATGTGGACTGCCATGAACAACAGGGACATGCCAATCCTGATGGCAACCACGTTCCTCATCCCCATGATGGTGATGGGCACGAGCTCCATCCTCAGCCTGTCATTCCACCTGCTAGGAGATGGTAGGCTCCGAGAGGCGCTGAATGACTGGGGACATAGAATCACCGACGCGGTCCCGCGGGAGCCGGAGGCCACGGCAAACCTGACGACCTCGAGGAACTGGCTCGTCGGGGTATGGAAGTCATTCAGATCGAGCGCAACGGGTATGTTGGCGATGACCGTGCTCGTGATTATGATCGCTGTCGGGGCATTGGCGCCTGTGCTAGCGGTCTCCTCGGACCCGAACGTCAACCTCGAACCGAATCATTTCCCGGATTGGATCAACCCGCTCCCGCCATCTCTCGAGCCCTCACCATACACCGGCATGATACACCTGCTAGGGACAGACCAAATCGGCAGGGATGCGTACAGCCTGTGGCTGTTCGGAGCGCGAGATGCGGCCATCATAATGATCGCATCGGCAGCGGGCATGGTATCCATCGGGCTCGCTGTTGGAATCGCAGCGTCGAAGACCATCGACGTCGCAGGACTGCCCGCAAGGGTCCTTGACTTCTTCCTCACGGCGGGCGCGCGGGCGATGGTCGCAACGCCGATCCTAGTGCTCATCGTTGCCAGGGCAATCGCCACAGGCTCGGATGACTTCGGCCTTGTGACCATGGTTCTCGCATTCTATGCGTGGGCATGGGTGCTCGTAGTCCGGCCCATAAGGGAGAAGGCGAGGACCGCTGGACGCAGAGTCGACACGGGCTGGATGACACCGTCCATCCTGGCTGCGTCGCTCTCGGTCGCGAAGTTCGGGGTCCCGCTCATCATGGCCACGCACATCTCGCTCCGCACAATCGGCCTGCGCATCGGCGATGGGCTCGACTGGGGCACGATGACTTACTCGGCCTTCTCCTGGAGCGCATTGACAGCAGGCGACTGGCATCTCATCATCCCGCCGATGGTCGGCACCATGATCATCTGTTCCTGTGCGTTCGTCCTACTCGAC